>NZ_JADEXN010000236.1 GCF_015207075.1 Zarconia navalis LEGE 11467 | reverse complement strand
ATACATTCCCCCAGAAACCTTAGAACAGTTACCCGAAAGTCTTCTAGCCCGCGCCGGAATCGATCCGGTGGTGATTTCCCAATTTCTCTACACTCGCCAGGGGGAAGTCTTACTCCAGCGGTTGGGTGAAGTCATTCAGTCGGGATCGGGAAGGTCGGGATTTTACGGATTGCGAGCAGCGCTGATTTTAGCCGCCGCAGATGAAGAAGGTTTGACACTGCTGAACTTATTGCGGAAATTTCCCACCCCCGAAATGCGGCTCGATTTGTTGCGGGCGGTTGAAATGGCCGAAGAGTTGCAGGGACTCGTCGATCGAAGTAACAAGGCGATCTCTGGAGTGATGAACCTCGCCGAACAACAAGCCCAAGCGGAATTCGATCTCTTGCCGGAAAATCCCCTCGAACTCGACGGGGCCGGTAGTTTAAGTTGGGAAAAGCGCTCGTTTCGGCTCAAGGATAACCTGCGCAAAACCCTTAAAGATCCCAAGGGTCGGTATGTGGATGTAGATCTATATTTGCCCGAAAGGTCTAGCACTCAGCCGAGTCCGACGATTGTCATTTCCCACGGGTTAGGGTCCGATCGCGGCACGTTTGCTTATTTAGCCGAACCTCTGGCATCTCACGGCTTCGCAGTGGTGGTTCCCCAGCATCCCGGTAGCGATGCTCGCCAATTAGAATCCCTCCTCATCGGGGTAGCCCGAGAGGTGACCGAACCTATTGAATTTGTCGATCGACCCTTGGATGTCACTTTCGTCCTTGACGAACTCGAGCGCCTCTCCACGCAAAATCCTTATTTTACGGGCAAACTCGATTTGAAACGGGTGGGGATTCTCGGTCAATCTTTTGGTGGCTATACATCTTTGGCATTGGCTGGCGCACCGATTAATTTCGCCCAACTCGATACCGATTGCGCCCGCGAAGAAGAATCTTGGAACGTTTCGATCTTTTTGCAATGTCGGGCGCGGGATTTGCCCAGGGAGGAGTATCCCCTCAGAGACGATCGCATCGTCGCGGCGATCGCTATTAACCCCATCGATAGTGCGGTATTGGGACGACAAAGCCTCAGTCAAATTAAAATTCCGATCGCCGTGATTGCTGGAGGCGTGGATACCGTTGCCCCGGCCCTGGAGGAACAGATTCGACCGTTTACCTGGTTAACGGCACCCGAGAGATATTTGATTTTGATGCAAACGGGAACCCATTTTTCCACCCTTGCAGAGTCCGAGGACGCTGAGGGTGTCAAAATCGAGTATCCGCCGGAGGTGATCGGCCCGAATCCGGCACTGGCCCAGCGCTATACGAAAGCGATCGGTTTGGCATTTTTTGAAACTCACTTAACTGGGCGATCGGAATTTGAACCCTACCTGAGTGCCGCCTATATCCGCACGATCGCTCAAGAGCCGATCCCCATGGGTTTGCTGCGGTTTCTCGATGCGATTCAACTCGAGTCTTTACTCAGGTAGTCTCCTCCAACAACAAAAATCAATCAAAACCTCAGATTTAAGACGCGACTCATGTAACAATGTATACAGAAATTTTTGTGGCGTAGCATTGTTCGCGAAGACATACCCACCGAAGTGCGATCGCCTCCCACTCTTGCATTGAATCGTTTCTAGCAATGTCAAAAATCCAACTCAGTTATCGCGGCGTTCCCTACACCCGCACCTCTTCTTCTGTTGCCTTCACTCCCTCCCGCCAGGGTAAATATCGCGGTCGCCAATGGAGCGTACAATCTCTCGAAGAGGGATTTGCTGTCGCATCCACCGCTCCTCTTAAGTATCGTGGTGTTGAATACTTCGGAGCAGTTCGTCCCTATGCCCTAAGCGGTCTTATCGATCGTTCCTGGGTCGATTTTGCCCCCACTGATGACTTATGGTTAATACTATCCACCTCGGGCTAAAGTAAAAGTCCCAGACCCCTAGTACGGATGCCATGGCTAGAGACGAGCCAACTGTCGAGCTAGAAAACCTGCGCCATCAACTCCTAGAACTGGATGGTCGCGGGTATAAAGCTTATAAAGACATTCAAGGACGCTACGACGGCTCGGAATTTACCCTGATTATCGACTACGTCCAAGGCGATCCCTTTGCCTCGCCGAGTAAGTGTCGGGTTTTACTCCCCCAATCGGTGGCGGGTTTTCCTCGATCGCTCTACCGCAGTCGCAGCCGAGAAATTGCCCTGCGCGACTATCTCACCCGTCAGTTCTCGTTATGGTGCGATCGAATTAGCGATCGACGCGGTACGGGAAAAAGTGGCTTAATTGCCACCTGTCGGATGGGACAGGAAGTATTAGAGCGGACTTCGGCATTTGTCAACCATCGCGAGGTGGAACTGCGGTTTGTCGTCGGTCTCCCAGCTCGGGGGAGGCGAATTTTAGGGCGACAGGCGGCGCAAATGCTCTGTGAGGATATCCCCCAAAGTGTCGATCGCGCTCTGTATTACGACAACTTAGACGCAGGTGAGATCGAGCGTCACGTTGAAACCGTCGAAGATGCCGACTGGCTGCGCGATCGACTCTCCGAGCGAGGACTGGTGGCGTTTGTAGCCGATCGGTCGATTTTGCCCCGCCAGAGTGGTGTCGATCCCCGACCCCTGCAAGATCGTGCCGTTCCTTTTGAGTCTCCCCCTTCCTTGCGAGTTGAGTTCGACTGTCCGAACCGGGGCAAAATCTCCGGCATGGGGATTCCGACGGGGGTAACGCCCATCGTCGGCGGCGGCTATCACGGCAAATCTACCTTGCTGTCGGCGATCGAACTGGGAATTTACAATCGCATTCCTGGAGATGCACGGGAAGTTGTGGTGACGCAGCCGGATGCGGTGAAAATTCGCGCCGAAGACGGTCGTCAGATTGCCGGGGTGGATATTTCCCTATTTATTAATAATTTGCCCCAGGGTCGTTCGACGACGCAGTTCTCGACAGCAAATGCCAGTGGCAGCACTTCCCAAGCGGCGAATATCGTCGAAGCCTTGGAGATGGATGCCAAAGTGCTGCTGGTGGATGAAGATACGGCCGCGACCAATTTTATGATTCGCGATCGACGGATGCAAGCGTTGATTGCCAAAGAGAAAGAGCCAATCACCCCTTTTATCGATCGCGTCAGACAACTGTCCTCGTATTGTGGTATTTCGACGGTTTTGGTGATGGGGGGGAGTGGCGATTACTTCGACGTTGCCGATACCGTCATCGGCATGGAAGATTTTCGACCTCGAGAACTGACCCGAGAAGCCAAAGCGATCGCCCGGCAGTATGCGACGGGACGTAGAGAAGAAGGCAGCGAGGACTTGGGAGAGATGACGGAGCGAATTCCTTTGCCTGAAAGTTTAGACCCCAGTCGAGGCAAGCGTTTGGTGAAGTGGCAAGCCCGAGATGTGGATGCGATCGCCTTTGGGACTGAAGATATCGATTTGTCTGCGGTGGAGCAATTGGTGGATGTGGCCCAGCTTCGAGGAATTGCCGAAGCGATGGTGTATGCCAAGCAACATTATATTGACGGACGGCGATCGCTGCGGGATATTATCGATGCAGTGATGGACGATATTGAGACCGGGGGTCTGTCGGAGATCGCGGCTTTTCCTCAAGGAGATTTGGCGATGTTCCGTCGCTTTGAATTAGCCGCTGCTATCGATCGACTGCGAACCCTCCAAATTACTTCAAATCCAAGTTAATGCCAATTGCAGTTCCCCTCGCGCAGACAAGGGGGAAGCGGGGCGATTGAGAGAATTTGCAAGAGTTCGGTTTCCTCGGCGTCCCCGGCTCTCCCTGCCTGGCAACACCGGAATCTACCACACTTATAAGCTTTCCTGTGCTTGTCCCGTGCGCATCCACCGGTTACCGATCGTGCGATCCGGGCTGTGAGTGTTAAGTTGGTGTTGGGAATATCTTTAGATCGACCCGAGAGACAAGCAAAATATCAGTGTTCGATCGCTTGTCTAAGAGAGAAAAATACTCAAATCTCGTGCTGATTTATATCCAATGCGATCGCCTTAAATACGCAGCGATCGGTAAAGATATTTCTCAAGGTGAAAAACCCCCTAAGGGTTTCTACCTCAGTTTAAAAGCGTTTTCTTCTGAAGACTTTTAAGGGGGAGATCCTTTATCTTCATGAAGTCGATCGGGCCAACTTTCCCCTAACCTCTATAAAATAATAGGGAAATTTTAAGCAGGGAGCATTACCACTTCTACCCAGTGCTTTATAGGGCTACCCCGATGTCAATCCTATTTTTAAATCGTATTCTTTCTAGAATTTTCGGGCAAGCGTCCCTGCGGACAATTCTCGTTATCTCAATGGTGCTTCCAGTTTTGGTCGTTCTCGGTTTGAGTCTATCTTTAACCTCGATCGATCTTGGCGATGCGATCGTCTTGGGTTTTGCTGGATTGGGATTCGCAACAATAGTGGCATTGGCGATCGCGTCTTGGATTCTCGAACCCGTCCTATATTTGCGCTTTGGCACTCAAACTCTTACGGTATTGGGGGAAAGTTATTCGAGCGATCGAGTTGGGAAAAACACCAAATCCTCCCTCGATCCCGATCGTCTCCTCAAGGCATTGGCTCAGTTGCGAGATTCCGATCGCTCCGCACACCCCTTGCTGTCGAGACGTTCCGACGAACTGGGTCAACTCGTCGGAGGCTTCGATCGATTTGTGGAATTTGTGGAGCAATCTTTCGTGACTTTGGTTTCCCAGAAAGAAGAACTGCAACACCAAAATACCGAACTACAACATTTAGACCGGCTCAAGGATCTATTTTTGAGCAGTACCGCTCACGAGTTGCGCACCTACTTCAACGGTACCATCGGCATGGCCGAATCTCTGCTAGAAGAGACTTCTGATTCTCCATCAGATTGGCAAACTCAAAGTTTATTGGCGATCGCGAGTAGCGGACGCAGAGCCTATCATTTTATTAACGATATTCTCGACATTGCTCTGCTCAAAGAGGGAACCATCGAGCTGCAAATTCAGTTTCTCGACTTGCGGACGATTGTCGAAGATGTCTTGCAAACCCTCCAACCCCTATGCGGTGAAAAAGATCGGGTGGAAATTGACGGTATCCCTGCGAGTTTACCGCTAGTACGAGCCGACGAGAATCGCTTGAACCAAATTTTCTACAATCTGATTGGCAACGCCATCAAATTAACCAGTCGGGGGACGATCGATATTTCCGCCCAACAGATTCTAGAAAACGATCGTCCCTCCCTCGAAATTACGATTTCCGATACCGGCATGGGTATCCCTCAAGAAAAACTGGCGCGGATGCAGGCTTTTTTCGAGCGTGCTGACAGCTCAATTGTCTACGAGTATGGCGGTATGGGTGTCGGACTGGCGATCGTCGGCAAACTCGTCGAGGCTCATGGCGGTCAACTTCAAGTCCGTTCCACCCTCGGTCGGGGGTCGCAGGTTACCTTTACTCTCCCGATCTCGAGCGATGGCGAATTTACTGTTGATGGAGAAATTTCAAAAGCCCCGATTTGTCGGCTTCCGGTTCTGAGAAATTCTGAGTCGATCTCAAACCCGATTGCCCCCCTCAATCCGACCCCCCTCAATTCGAACGGACAACCTCCCGTTAAAGTTATGGTCGTCGATGACGATCCGATCCACGTCCGCGCAATTGTCAATTATTTAGTTTCGGAAAACTACGAAGTTTATCGGGCTTCTAATGGCATAGAGGCTCTCGATGCTCTCAAAGAAAACTTTCGCCCCAATATCATTTTACTCGATCTGGTGATGCCAGGAATGACGGGGTTTGAAGTCTGTCAAAAAATTCGCCAAACCTTTCATTCCCACGATTTGCCGATCGTGATGCTAACGGTTAAAAATCAAGTGAATGAAGTGATGGCTGGGTTAGATGCTGGAGCCAACGACTATCTAACCAAGCCCATTTCTAAGCACGAGCTCATTGCTCGCATTAAAACTCATTTACGGTTATCTAATCTAAATTCAGCCTACAGTCGTTTTGTTCCCAGCCAATTTTTAAAGTTACTTCAAAAAGATAGCATTGTTGATGTTAAATTGGGCGACCACATTCATCGAGAAATGTCAATCTTATTTTCTGATATTCGCTCTTTTACGACGCTGTCGGAAAAAATGAGTCCCGAAGAGAATTTTAAATTTATTAATTCTTACTTATCTCGAATGGAGCCTGAAATCATGAAAAATAGAGGCTTCATCGACAAGTATATTGGCGACTCTATTATGGCTTTATTTAGTGGCGGTGCGGACGATGCCATTCGAGCGGCGATCGCCATGCTTCACAAATTAGTCGAATACAACCAACACCGAAAAAGTATCGGTTACGACCCCATTCAAATTGGCATCGGTATCAATACCGGCTCTTTGATGCTCGGTACCGTAGGTGGCCCAAATCGGATGGATGGAACGGTAATTAGCGATGCTGTTAATTTAGCCTCTAGAATTGAAAGTTTAACCAAAGAGTATGGTGTATCGCTACTAATTTCCCATCAAACATTTGCCAATATTGAAAATCCGAA
This sequence comes from Zarconia navalis LEGE 11467, assembly GCF_015207075.1. Taxonomy (GTDB): domain Bacteria; phylum Cyanobacteriota; class Cyanobacteriia; order Cyanobacteriales; family Geitlerinemataceae; genus Zarconia; species Zarconia navalis. The sequence goes on along the minus strand of NZ_JADEXN010000236.1, from coordinate 1,173 downwards.
CAAATATAAAATTCGCCTCGTCGAACGGCTGAAAGTTAAAGGAAAATCTGAAGCAGTCGCGGTTTTTGAAGTTTTCGATGGCGATCCTCCCACACTTCGAGATGCAAAATTCGCTACCCGAGGAATATTCGAGCAAGGGGTCTTATTTTACTACGGTAGTTCGTTTAGAAAAGCGGCTGATTGTTTTGAAGCCTGTCTCGAACGAAATTCTGACGACCGAATCGCTCAAATTTATCTCGAACGCTGTCGGAAATATCACATCACCTAAAGCGATAACTCGTCGGACATCCTGTGTTTAACCGAGTCCTACAAATGGCTCGAACCATCCGGCATCGTGGCTCCGGTCAAAATGGCTCCCTTGAGATCTGCTTGATAGAGATTTGCTTGATATAGGTTTGCACCGGATAAATCGGCTTTCCAGAGGGTCGTTTCTGTCAAATTTGCCATGCTCAGATTTGCCCCCGCCAGCTTGGCATGAGCGAGATTGGCGATGCGCAAACTGGCTTCTCTAAGATCGGCTTGGGTCAAATTTGCACCGCTCAAGTCTGCTCGGTAAAAGTTGGCTCCGATGAGGTTGGCACCGATCAGACTAATTCTAGAAAGATGAGCGGCCATAAAGTTTGCCATGCAGAAATTCGCTAAACTTAGATTGGCTCGGTACAAAGTCGCTTGAGTGAGATTCGCGCCGACAAACTGAGCTAAAGAACCGACAGCAAAACTCAGGTTTGCGTCCCGTAAATTCGCTTCCCCCAAAACCGCCATACTCATATCCGCCCGCACGAGCTGCACGTAAGATAAATCGGCTTTTTTTAAATTTGCAGTGTAGAGAGTCGCATCGGTGAGATCGGCGCGGTTGAGTTGGGCGTGCTGAAGAATCGCCAGAGAGAGGTCGGCATTATTTAAATTCGCCTCTGTAAAATCTGCTCGGGTCAGATCGGCTTCTTTCAAACTGATATTTCTCAAGTTTGCCGTGTACAGAATGGCGTCGGTGAGATCGGCAAAATCGAGATGGGCTCGTTCTAGATTAGCAAGGCAAAGATCTGCTTTGGTCAGAATTGCCCGACGGAGATCGCTGGCTTTGAAGTTGACTTCCCGAAGATAATGTTGGGTCAGATGAATGGCTTGGAGATTGGGGAGATGTGTCGGATTTTGGTATCGCGATTGATTCGAAAT
>NZ_JADEXN010000235.1 GCF_015207075.1 Zarconia navalis LEGE 11467 | reverse complement strand
CTATATTCGTATATCTGGCGACGGGGAACTTATGCAGTTTTGACCAAGAATGGGTCTTCTCTCAACTCAAAGAACAGCTTTTCATCCCGAAACAGAAATGACATCAAAGCGTCAGAATTCAGCAATAGTTGTAAATCGTTGAACCCACCCCCCTGCCCCTCGCGCTTAGGGGAGTAAGAAATGAACAGTTTCATTTTTATTTCTCAAGCCAAACGCATAAGTTCCCCTCTTGGGAGGGGTTAGGGGTGGGTTCGGGTACAGCGAGCATTGCACGGGTTATTTAATCCTCATTTCTAATCACTCTTGCCGATATTTATCGAGCAGGAGTTGTTGATAAGTGTTAGATGTTTCAGGTGAATTCACCTCTAAGCGATCGACCGTTTCAAACCATTGCGACCATGCTTGAGTTATTGTGCTGTCAGGTTTAGTTTCAGCAATATTAACTTGATGTTTATGAATGAGGAAATCGATAAAGTCGATCGCTTCTTGTAAAAGCGGATCGGAAAGTTGCTGTAATTTATTAATTGCTATATCGCGAATTGTCATAAAATAGTCTTATTTTTAATATTTGTTATGAATTAATATTAATATGCTTTTTCTGAAATGAAATAACTCTACTTTTCCTCAATATCCGGGACACTTCCCAAATAATGTCGTACAAATGTGGCTGCGGCTTCGGGATCGATCTGCTGTAGTGCATCTCGAATCTCTAACACAGCTTCAGCCACCGGATCGGTGGTTCCATTCACCCAACGGTGAACGTTGGAACGTCCAACCCCCATTGTCACTGCTAATCGATTTTGGCTGATGCCGTAATTCTCTAATACCTGTTTGAGTGCGGTTCCTGCTCTGCCCATGCCTCACATTGTGTCAGAGGCGTATAACCCTGTAAATGTTCGAGCGTGGTTTAAAAAACAGGTAACTCCAAAACAAATCCCGGTAAGACATCTTCTCCTGAAAGGGTTGCCGGTAACTCGATAATTTCAACAGTTCGATCGGGACGATAAATTTCCACTTGTTGGTCTTGGGGATTTATCAACCAACCTAAGCGCAAACCACTCTCGAGATATTCGCGCATTTTGGCTTGTAATGCGGCAAGAGAATCAGTACGAGAACGCAATTCCAGGACGAAATCGGGACAAATCGGCGGAAACTTTTCTCGTTCTTCTAGAGTCAGGGATTCCCAGCGATCGTTTTTTACCCAAGCCGCATCGGGAGAGCGATCGCCACCGTTGGGTAATCGAAATATGGTAGACGAACTAAAGACTTTTCCCAGTTTTGTTTGACGGTTCCACAGATTTAAGTCTGTAATAAAATCCGCTTCGCGGTTACCGCTGAGTCCACCGACGGGAGGCATAATAACTAGTTCTCCTTGTACTGTTCGTTCGAGTTTCAAATCTCGATTGACTTGGCAGAGTTGATAAAATTGCTCGTCACTGAAGTTGACATCATGCAAGCTTAAAACAACAGTTTCGGAAGTCATCATTGCTGAATATCCCTTGTATGCATAACCAGAATCGTTATTTTATGATATCTAAGGTTTCGCTTTATCGTCGTAAGCTGTAGGGTGGGCAGTATATCTTGTGGAAATATCTTGACTGGGGTTGGAGAACTGCCCACCTTCAAATATCTGATTCTGGAGGATGAGGTTTTGGTGGGCAACGGCGGATATTCATTGAAATTGAGAAGGAATACTTACGCCGCCATTACCCACCCTACAACTACAACCTGGTGTCCTAATTGGTATGGCGACGGCTATACCTCAAACAAACGATCGCGAGCCGGATTTGACTGAGAATATACCCCTTTTATTGAGAATTAGGCAAATTTTTTCAACGAGATTGCGTTGTTTGGGCGCTTGTGATATTCTGTTTTTATCAATCCAAGGGCGCAGCTATATCTATTTATAGTACGAATATCAAGTAAAACGCCAAATGCGATCGCTGCCATTACACACCCGACAAGCTACTCCGTCGGCGATAAATATCGAAAGGCAAAGCATTTGGATATTTATCATTTCGTTTTACTCATAATTCATCGCTCAAATGCGCGGGTCCCTACAGGTTACTGTTTTGAATCCTTCCGCAACACGAAAATAAACTCATCCTCGTTACTCTGCATTAATTCGATCGCAAATTTATCTTCAAATTCCTGCTGGCAATATAACAGCAACTCTGTAAATGCTGAAGGAGTCCAAACGTGGAAGTGGATGCTATAGTCCAGGTCGATGAGGAGGTATAATAGCCGCGCGGACACCTTCTTTTCAGGAGTTCGATCGACCATGCGAACATACTCTTCAAAATGAGAGATCCGCGATCGCTCTGGTCCTTCGGTATAATCTTCAATTAAGTGCTCTAAAGAAGTTACCGGTCGATCGACATCAAAGGTATACCGCTTATCGGGAACTGCTAGGTATAGAATACCGCCGGGTTTGAGAACTCGGAAGTAGTTTTGTAAGGTTTGAATCGGGTTTTGGCAATGTTCGATTAAATGGTTGGCGATCGCAAAATCCAGGGAATTATCGTCAACGGTGGATAGCACTTCCCCATCGTCGATAATATCCACATCCACCAACAGCAGTTCATTCATTTCTGGATACTGCAAGCGTAAATCGAATACCGACATTCGATCGACGTAGCGCACGTTTGCGGCTTCTGGAACCGGTAAAGGCGAGTGCAACGCCCCGATTTCAATACCGTCTCCTTTGATATATTTGTTGGCAATTTGGCGACGAACTCGCTTGACTTCTTCCCGAATTTGTGTATTTGAAAGTGTATTTGAATCTGTTGTTTTAGGTTCAGTTTCTTCGGTTTCAGGTTCTTTTTTTAAGGTTGCTACTCCAGCCGAGCGCATTTCCGTTTCTCTCGAAGATTCTTCTATTTTGCCATTGCGATCGCTTGTTGAATGTTTCGGTTGCGTTTGTGTGGGTTCAACGGGTAAATCAGTCGCCGATGTACCGTTATTTCCCGATTCAACTTTGCCGTTCGATCGCTGCATTCTTTCCGACTCAGCAGACGTATCTGATGTACCGTTTTTACGATCTTCGACAGTTTCAGTTAAACTCGTTTCAGAATCCGCAACTTCCCCGACGGGTGGCATCCCATTCGATATCCCATCTTCCATCCTTTCGATCGATGCTGTTGAAACGTCTCCGTTCGATGATGTCTCTGAAAACTCAGCTTCGATCGCCTGTTTCTCAACTTTCGCCGTTACCACCTGTTCGTGGGATTCTAACGCCTCAATATTCCCAGAACGAGTATCTTCAAATACCACTTGAATCGATGGCGGTGCGAGATTGATGCTGTAGTCTTCCAATCCTTTGGTTAAATGAGGATTGTAACAGGGATCGTTCTCCACATATTTGCGCCATCGCTGACAAATTACCGCCCCTTCTTTTGCCTGTCGCGCCAGCTTTTCCGGGGTATCTTCGTAACCGCGACTCTTGGATTCGTAGTGATACAAAACCACGTGGGGTAGATAAATATTGCGATAGCCGCGATCGACTAATTTGAGACAAAAATCCACATCGTTGTACGCCACCACCAGGGATTCATCCAACCCCCCCACTTCCTCAAACACATCCCGGCGACACATCAAACACGCCCCCGTCACAGCCGAGTAATTCGCTACCGTTTTTACCTGACAGACGTATCCCGGCGTATCTTTGGGGAACATCCGATGGCTGTGCCCCGCAATGCCACCGATGCCCATAATTACGCCCGCGTGTTGGATGCGATCGTCATCGTACAGCAACAAGCCCCCTACCGCCCCAATTGAGGAACGTTGCGCCTGTTCCACCATCGCTTCCAACCAGTCGGGAGTCACCACTTCCGTGTCGTTATTCAAAAGTAAAATATAGTCTCCAGTGGCGTTTTCTACCCCAAAGTTATTCAACTTCGGATAGTTGAAAGGGATATCGAGGGGGATACATTTAAAGCGATCGGGTTCTTGCTGCCCCCAGCGATCGAAAACAGCCTGGGTTTCGGGTTCCACGCTGCCGTTATCCACCACGATGACTTCGTAATTGGCATAGGTGGTACGGGTAAAAATCGACTCCAAACAGCGATCGAGCATTCGGGGCAAATCCCGCGTCGGGATAATAATACTGACTCGCTTCGGTTCGGCAATCTCGTAGCGAACGATATAGTTGCCGAAAAATCCCGGTACGTCGAGAATTTCCCCCGGTTCTCCCCGACGTTGCAGCGCCTCGAGAATCGCCTTTTTCGCCGCCTCGTAAGCATAGGTTTTCACCGTCGCTTCCCCAGCCGCCGTGGATTCGGCATGAATCCGCCAGTGGTAGAGAATTCGGGGAACGTGATAGATATTGTCGGTTTTTTCCGTAAATCGCAGCATCAAATCGTAATCCTGGCTGCCTTCGTAGCCGACGCGGAACCCGCCAATCTCATCGATTATCGATTTACGATACATCCCGAAATGGCAGGTATACATCCGCGACAGGAAGGAATCGGGGCACCAATCCGGCTTGAAAAACGGATGCATGATGTTGTTGTTTTCATCAGCCTTATCCTCGTCGGAATAAATCATATCCGCGTCGGGATGCTGGTTGATGAGTAACACCATTTCGTACAGGGCATCCGGGGTAATCAGATCGTCATGATCGAGTAAAGCGATGTATTCCCCCGTCGCCACTTCAATTGCCGAATTGGAAGCGCGGGAAATATGCCCGTTTTCCGTTCGGAATACCACTTTGATGCGATCGTCTTTGGCAGAAAACTCTTCTAGCAGGGGTTTGATATGTTCCGCCGTCGAAGCATCATCGGCAATACACAACTCCCAATACGGGTAAATCTGATTCAACACCGACACGATGCCATCCCGCAGGAACTTCTCTGGGGTGTTGTAAACGGGCATGATAATGCTAATTGTCGGTTGGCGATCGAACGTGGGAATCGTCTGCGCCATCTTCCGCAAATCCGTCGCCCTCGGGGCGTGCATTCCCGTCCACTGTTGGTAGGCGAGTTGGTGGGGATCGACGGCTGGGGCGAGTTCCTCTAAGATGGCAGGGGCTAACCCCAATTTTCGCTTTACTTTGGTTGTGACTTTCCCGATGGCATACCGCCAACCCTGGGTGTTCCCAATCTCAATAAATTCCCCCCGTCGCCCCCAGAGTTGCTTAGACTTTGCTAAGGGAGATTTGAGTTTGAACCAGATGATTCGCAGTTTCCAGAACTTGGTACTCTCCATCGCCGCGATCGTATCGTGGAGTTGCTGGATTTGGAATTGGGCTTGCCCGATGCCCAGTTGGGCTTCGTGGAGTTGATTGTGAGTTTGCCGATTTTCTTCGATTGCCTGCCGCAACCGTTCGTGAGTTTGTTGCGACTCTTCCCTGGCTTCGTGGAGTTGAGTGTGAGTTTGCTGGTTTTGCTCGATCGCCTGCCGCAGCCGTTCGTGGGTTTGTTGCGACTCTTCCCGCGCCTCGGCGAGTTGGGTGTGGGCGCGTCGTACGTCGGCAATGGCTTCGGCAAGTCGGGCGTGGGTTTGTTTTACCTCTTCTTTGGTATCCCCTAGCTGATGGTGAACGTCGTTTACCTCTTGATGGGCTTCTCGCAAGCGATCGTGAGTTTTCTGGGCATCAACGCGGGCTTCGTGGAGTTGTTCGTGGGTTTGTTTGAATTCAGTTTCGAGGTGTTTTTGATGATTTTGGGCATCGCGTAACTTAACGTCTAAAATATCGGCATGGGTTCGCGCGCAAAGTAACTCGAATTCTTTGGTGGCAAAAATATCGGGAAAGTTAATGGTGTAGAGTTCGAGATGTTTGGCGCAAATGTAGCGAATTAATTGCTGGCGATTTTCGGGGAGATTGCACCGACTTACCATCGAATCAATTGTCGATCGATACTCGAACAAGACTTCCGGAACGTGGTAGAACTGCCAGTCCCGTTGGGCTGCCATCAGCCAAAAATCCCAATCTTCGTAACCGAGTTGTAGGGGAATCTTTCCATCGTAACCGCCGCAATCTTCCCATACCTCTTTGCGGAAAACGGCGCAGGCATCGATATAATTTCCCTTTGCCATTAAATTAATATCGAACTCGGGAACCTCGCGAATTTCCTGTTTGTCCCCAAAAATTTCCATATCGCCATACACGATGCCAATATCCGGGCGATCGTCTAAAATTTCGATGGCTTTAGTAATATAGCTGGGTTTGATTTTATTATCGGCATCCAGCGGTAGAATATACCGCCCTCGCGCATTTTGAATCCCTAAATTACGCGCTTCGGCAAGTCCTTTATTTTCGGAACGATCGATAATATGATAGTTGCGCTCTCGCAGGTAATTAAGAACTTTACGGGTGAGAGGTTCGGTAGAGGCATCGTTAACGATAATAATCTCGTAAACTTTCTCTTGGCATCGCTGGATGCTGGCGATCGCCTCTAAGAGAAATTCGCCACCGTTGTAACAGGGAATCACAACGGAGACAATCATTTCAGATCGTTCTAATCGTTGAGAACGATCGGGGGAAACGGTTTTGACTTCCGGAGTTTTAGCCGCCAGAGATAGCGGTAAACTTTCTCGATCTTCCATTTCGATTTTTGAAAATTTAGACGAAAAATTGCTAGGCAAATCGGCCGCGCGATCGAGTTCTTCTAAGACATCCAGAGATTCGGGCATTTGAGTTTGCAGGGTTTGCACCAAGGGATGGTTCCAACTGAGGCTGCTAAAAATTTGGGTATCGTAAATATGCTCTAAAGAATGCCCGTTGGATTGCGATTTTAAGTTAAATTTATCTTCTAAAAGTTGGATTAACTGCTCCGGTTCGCGAATGCATCGATCGATACTCATTAAAATAGAGCGATCGCGATTTTTACGGTAAAATTCTAATAGGTGACGGTTGTAAAATTCCCACACTTTTATCGCCCATTCCGAGCGATTGTGAAACGCCACGCTATTCAATCGTCCGATGGAATCCACCACATCCCAAGGGAAGCGATAAACTAGTACATATCGAGCTTCAGGTAATAGCTCGTTCCAAAAATCTAAAAGTAGCGTCGTTCGAGGATCTTTCCATCCCCATACTGCCGATTCAACACAATCTCGCATACGGCGATCGATTAAATCTTGTGCCGATCCAATATAGTTAGAAAGAACAGATCGATCGAGTTTTTCGCTTTTCGTCCAGCCCCAATCGATCCACCCCTCTTCTTCTGAGTTGCAGCAGGCTTGCAACATCGATCGCTGCAATTGAACGAAGTCTATGTCTTCAAAGTAACCTTTAGGATTGTAAGCATCTGCGTCGAGTAAGTTTTCCCCGACGTCAATCCCCAAAGAACGAACGAAAGATGCAGTTAGGGAAGTTCCCGAGCGATGCATTCCCGTTACGATTAAGACGTTCGACATAGTCCGTACCCAGTGTTGATTGCAGTTCTTAGAGCATTTCTGGAAAGCGATCGTTGGCGCGGTTATCGAGTAAAGGAGTCGATTTCAACCGCACCGGACAATTGTTAATCGCCACAAACGTCGCCCGATCGGCTTCTTGGCGATTTCTCATTCTCTCAAATTTGGGGACGATCGGCTGATGGCATTCATACACCGATGTAAACCCAACATCCACTAACAAGTTATAGAGAGACGGACGAGTCAGCCAAACACTTTTTGGGTTGCCAATAGATGCCCACACCGTTTCATCTTCTCGGTAGAGACTCCCCCGATAGGCT
>NZ_JADEXN010000234.1 GCF_015207075.1 Zarconia navalis LEGE 11467 | reverse complement strand
GGATTGGAGAATGCCGGGGGAGAAATTCGCTACCAAGCCAGAGTCAAAGAGATTATTCTCGAAAACTGCCGCGCAGTGGGGGTACGGCTGACCTCTGGGGAAGAATATCGGGCGAAGCGAGTGATTTCTAATTCCACTCGCTGGGATACTTTCGAGAAACTGCTACCGAAAAGCCAAATGCCTGCCTCGGAAAAGCGATGGCAGCAGCGTTATCAAAAGTCGCCTAGTTTTTTAAGCTTGCATTTGGGGGTAGAAGCGTCGGTGTTGCCGCCGGGAACGGAGTGCCACCACATCCTCTTGGAAGATTGGTCGCAGATGGAAGCCTCGGGGGGAACCATTTTCGTCTCAATTCCCACCCTACTCGATGGCAACCTCGCCCCAGAAGGCTACCACATCATCCATACCTTTACCCCCTACACCATCGATTCCTGGCAGGGGTTCTCGTCTCAGGAGTACGAGGCGAAAAAAGAAGCAGCCGCCTGGGAAATTATCGATCGCTTAGAAGCCATTTTCCCCGGATTGGATGCCGGACTCGACTACATGGAAGTGGGAACGCCGCGTACTCATCGCCGCTTTTTGGGACGAGAGGACGGAACTTACGGTCCCATTCCCCAGCGCAAGCTGATGGGATTGTTGGGAATGCCTTTCAATCGCACGTCGATACCGGGGTTGTATTGCGTAGGGGATAGTACGTTTCCCGGACAAGGGTTAAATGCGGTGGCGTTTTCTGGGTTTGCCTGCGCCCACAGGGTGGCCACGGATTTAGGATTTTAGGGAAGGGGGAAATGGTCTGATGAATCAAGCATTGCCATCGACATCTCCAGAACCATCTGGAAAAGAACCCTGGTTGGCGGTCTGTTTGTCTTCGCTATTTCCTGGCATCGGGCAAATTTACTCGGGGCAAAAATTCCGAGGGATTTTCTGGATTTTGAGTTTTACGATTTTTAGTGGTTTGGGTCTATTCTCTCTCCTGACTCAAACCGGTAATATCTTACTGGGTGTGGGAAGCCTGTTACTGTTGCCGATCTTTAAAATCTCGAATCTCTTTGATGCCTATACCTGTACTCGAAAATCGAATTCTTCTGAATTTGAAGAACTCCGAAAACAGAGTAAAGACCCTTGGGCAGCGGTTTTTCTATCAACAATATTATTGGGGGCGGGACATTTTTATATTGGGAACGGATTGTTGGGCAGTATTTTACTGTTTTTTGTTGTTGCGTCCTACTTCATTCCCACACTTGCCATTCTTCTCTGGCTGCTTTCTCCCTTGGTTATCTATCATGTCTACAGAACAACCCCCACGCAGCGCGAAAAATCAAAACGTTTTCTGATTCCGATCGCATTACTAATAACTATTGGTGCGGGTTTAGTTTCAGGTATCGTACAGGTTTCGATTCGGGAGTTTGTCGCTGAGTCCCGCTATATTCCAACGGGTGCGATGATTCCAAACTTACAAATTAACGATCGCTTAGTGATTAATAAGTTTATTTACCAGGTTCAAGACCCACAGCGCGGCGATATTGTTGTCTTTAATCCACCTGAAGCTCTACAACGAGAGGGATTTAAAGAAGCATTTATCAAACGAATTATTGGATTACCGGGAGAAACGATCGAAATTATCGAAGATCGAGTCTACATCAATGGAAACCCCTTAGACGAACCCTATCTCGATGAAAGTCGTAAAACTAGGGTAGATATTTGTCGCAATCAAAATTCTTACTTTTCTCGACGGGAAGGCGAGGGGCAAGAGATTTGGGAAGCCACGGTGCCACCGAATTCTTATTTGACGATGGGAGATAATCGCGAAAACAGCTATGATAGCCGCTGCTGGGGAACGGTTTCCCGAGAATATATTGTGGGCAAAGCCACTAAAATATTGTGGCCGCTAAATCGGATGGGAAATATCGATTAACGCAATCGACTGACGAAAAATATAAAAAAAGTACGGCTTCCAAGACCTAATAAAAAGTATCAGTTTTTATGACGATCGATCTGGTTTTTCTCCCCGCCCATCAACTCGCACAACTGATTCGCGATCGCCACGGAGATCGATACGATTGTGGGGAACTTTAGAAATCCCGTGGGTTATTGAATCTGCCGTTAAGAGAAAAAAGCAGATGCACCAGCTTGTAAATAATGCATAATATGCTAGAAATTGCAACCCCATGCAAAAATACTCACTCAAAAAATTGTGTTTTGAGAGCAAAGGACGTTTGACCGGAAGAGCGATCGCATTTTCCCTTATCTTCGCTGTAATAGGGCTTTGAGAAAGGTTTAGCTGTGAAGCGAATACAGAAACAAACCCAACCATGTCTTTAAACTTGACAAAATCTTACCACGCTCCGGAAACCCTTGTAAACTCGTCGTGCAACTTCGCAGAAAAGCCGCAAATTCCCCCTTGAATTCATCGTATATATTTGATTATCTAATTTTTTTGTGATTTAAAATTATTTTTGCTAATTTATTAATGCCTCAGACCTGGCAAATTAATTCAGAAAACAGTCATCTCCACAGACAAATTTTTCGCGGATAAACATCACCCCAGCGCTCTCTAATATATTGAACTTGCTGTTTTTGCCAGACAAAATACCAGACCAGTAAGTCAAGGAGACGCAACACACCACCATAGATTAAACCATCGCCGCCTTGAAAAAAAATGATTAGGGCGATCGAGTTGACAGTTAGGCTAATATACAACCAAGATTTTCCCGATTTCATTTTTTGAGTAACTCCGAGAGTTCTCCAATTTTTCAAAATTAGCCAAGACCCCACGACTGTTGTCAAAAAATACGCAACGATCGCCACCGACTCGGGATTGTAAAGTGCTGGAGCTTCATCGGTTTGAGAATTTTCCGATGAATGGGGGTCATTCGAGGAACTCATTCTTCAACAAAAAATAATGAAACGTCGCCAAATTATTCGATCGATATTTTTAGGAAGTACCGCTTTAAGTGTATCGCTTTTAAATTCCCGATCGCATTCTACCGCTCAGTCCAATTTAATCCAATATCAGAAAAAGAACGATCGCAAATCCTATGACTGGGTTTTTCTATACTGGATGCCATACGACAACGATCTATCTCGTTTCGGACTAGAAATCATCGAAGCGATCGCCACTGGAATTCGATCGGAGAATATTTTAGTCGCCGTTGAAGCAGATTTTTTAGCAGCACCGAATATTACTCGATATATCCTTACCCAGAATAAAACGCAAACCCAAGACCTTCCGATTTCTAATAGTGCCAGCGACGATGCCTTTGCCGAGTATTTAACCTGGGCGCGATCGCAATTTGTAGCCAAACATTGGGCGATTGTTTTTCTCGGACATGGTGGCAATACCAATGAAATTAGTCCCGATATCCATTCGGGTATCGATGGAAATTCTTTGCAATGGATGAACATTCAAAGTGTTGCCGATCGCATTCTCGAATTCAATCGAAATATTGACGATCGCATCGAGCTATTCTTTTTCCAAAACTGCAATAAAGGAACCCTCGAAGCCCATGCGACGATTTCAGAGATTTCTCGGTACACCCTATCTTCCCAAAAACTGCTCGGCGCCCCCAATTACTATTACCCCAACTTATTTCAATGGCTGGGGAAAAATCCCGAAGTTTCGGGGGAGCAAGTCGCGCGTAAAATTGAGGCATACGAACGCAGCGACATGTACGTCAGCTATACGGTGACGAATAACTCAATGTTTGGCGAACTTAACCGTTATCTCGTGCCTTTAATTGATGCAGTTTTAGCCGCAAACTTGCAAAGTGTCGAACTGTCTCGAATTCCAACTTACGCTTATTTCGATGAAATGCAAGCCGATGCGATCGAATTTTTTACCACCGTCGTCGATCGATCCAATGCCGATCGCGAAAAATTGAATCACTTTATCGAGTTCGTACAACAAAGCACAATTCATTTGCCAAATCCAGAGGAGAATGCCCAAACTCGATCGGGACTGGGTTTATTCGTGCCTACCCGCCGCCAACAGCTCGATCGATACCGAGCTTGGCAAACCTATACTGACTTGAAGCTTCTCGAGCTTTTCGATGCTATATTCGACGCAACCCCAAGACTAGGGGAGTGAGTAGCAATTGATACTCATGTCCCGTTCGTACTCGGATTGCATATATAGCGGCTCTCACACTCGTGAGGTACAAAGTTTCTGGGTTGAGGAAATACTGAATCACATCTGTGCTTTCGTCGAATGCGACCTGAATTTCGATCGAGGCTCTCCTAAACCATAATGGCTCCCTGCCGCTTGAGAACCTCTTTCGCTTCAAAAGAAAACCCCGAATTTTCTCGAAACCGAGCACCTTTGACTTTAGCTTGACTGATATTCGTACCAAATAGGTTCGTTCTCTTCAAATTGGCTCCATCCAATTTGGCATCCCGGACATTCACGTGCCGCAGCAATGCTTCACACAAATTGGCATCTCCAAGATCGGTTCGGATTAACTGACTGTAGCTCAAGTCAGCTTTGGTTAGATTCGCACCCTTCAAGCAGGTATCGTTGAGAATGGCTCGACGCACGGAGGCATTGCTCAAGTCCGCATCGTGCAGCTTCGCGCGGCGAAGTTCGCTATGGTTGAAGTTTGCATAACTCAGGTTTGCCCCAGCGAAGTTGGCACTGATGAGGTGCGCCTCGCAGAAATTGACATGACTTAGGTTCGCTCCGGTTAGGTTGGCATGGCTTAGGTTCGCTCCGGCGAGGCTGGCATGACTCAAATCGGCTCCAGCCAGGTTCGCATGGCTCAAATCGGTATCGTGCAGTTCGGCATGACTCAAATCGGCTCCAGCCAGGTTCGCATAGCTCAAATCGGCATTATTCAGGAGGGTACCGTTTAAGTGGGCATTTTGCAGATTCGCACGGCGCAACTCCACTGCACTCAAGCAAGCTTCAACCAGAGTGGCATCCTGTAAATCGGCACGGCGCAAATCGGTTTTTTGCAAACTCGCACCGCTTAAGTTCGCTCGGTTCAAATCGGCGACGGTTAACTCACATCCATCTAACACGGAGCCACATAAATTGGCATCGCTGAGTTTAGCCAGGCTCAAATCGGCACGACTCAGATCCGCCCCACGCAGATCCGCTCCCCGCAAATCGGCAGCTCTCAACTCGTCACCATGTATTTCGGCACCGGCGAGATCGGTGTTGCGCAGATCGGTTCCGGTCAGTTGGGGAAATAGACGGTAGGCTTCGAGATTTAAATGCGGCTCTCGACGATCGTTTTTAACTTTGACCAAATTGTACTGGATATTGTCTGTATAGATGGCAAAAACCAGTTTGAAAATTTCTAAAAATTTAATAAACCACTGACATTCATCTTCGGGATATTTTTCGTAATAACGAATGAGTTTAGCCAGTCGAATATCTAAATGAGACTGAGCGTGTTTGCAAATGAGAATAATCTTTAGTAAGAGAAAAACAATTGTGGTTGATGTTCCTTGCGTATTAATCAAAATAAATACATCTGATGGACTCTCGTTAGTCTCAGTTGTAATAAATTCGATCGTTCGCTTACAGGTTCTCAAGCATAAATCGAAATTTAATCGATCTGATTCTCGCTCTACATAAAGATTATCGATTTTCTTAAAAAGTTTATCTCGAACGACTTGAACTTCGTTTTGATTGCTAATTCCTAAAATCAAATAATTTTGCAAGCTTTTTTTAAAGCTTTGATAGGAAATATTTTCAATTTCTCGATTAAAAATCTCGGCATAATAATTAAAACTTGAGGAGAGATGCTTGGGAACGAGAGTCTTGATTAAATGAATGACATCAACTTGAATTTGGGTGATGCTTGATGAGAGATTATTTTCGTGAAGGTCGCGATCGCAGCGGGACACGTACATTGCAAGATCGAACTTAAACTTAAGCTTAAGTTTTTGAGCGAGTTTTCGGGCAATTTCTCGCTGTTCGAGAGGATTCTCGGCATTTAGATATTGAGATGCAAGAAGATAGGAGGTATAGCGCTGACTCCAGCTATCTTTGCGATCGCTCCCAAAAGAGGCAAAGAGTTGTAGTTCTTGAAATTCTACACTGTTGACAAAATTTAAGAGCCAATTTCTTAAACGATTGAGACTAAAAGATAATGTCTCTTGGCTCGTACTCGCTCGTTCGAGGAGCTTAATTAAATCTTGAATGGGCTTATACTGCCGGTTAGAAGACCAGTTATTAACTAAAATATAACAACAGCGTTTAAACGTACTTCTAAAAACTTCTTCATCGTTATAAAATATTAGATTATAAATAGACTGAGAAACTGAAGGGCGAGTATAACTATGACAATAGACAAATAATTGCTTGAACTCTTCTATAATATTGTCTGGAGAAGATTTTTTAACGATTTCTAAAAAGAAACGATAGATTTCCTCTCGATCTTGGTTAATACTGTGGGTGTTTTGTTGTGATTCTCCGCTGAAATCGGAAGACAAACTCAAATCCGACCGATCGGATAAAATATGCTCCGTCATACGAAATCAAATTCTACTCGCTTGCAACACAATGTAATGTCCGGAATCTGAGAAAGACCTCATCGTAGCACTGAATTTCGATTGTCGATCGCTTATATTCCGAGATATGAGTGAGTGTAATGTTTAAAGTTTTCGTAAAGCTGGCGTTCTTCAGCCGACGGAGTCTCGTCCTCCTCCCCAGCAAGATGCTCCCGCGATTTATCGAGCGATCTAGTCTTCCCAGACGCCGATCGGCTTCAAAACTCACCCGCAGCTCGGGTATACCACTCGGTGCTAAGGAATACTCAGATGTGAGTTCTCAAATTTCGATCGCAATGGGGTTCGATGCGTCGATCCCGATGGTTTGTTTTGAGGTTCTTCCTCAGAGTGAGAATTCCTCTAAGCCCTCATCGCAGTGTTTTTTCAGGCTCCTTTGCTTTTCTCCCGTTCCCAAAACCCAAAGCGTGCAGCACGATATCTTGGAGATTGACAAATTGACGAATTCTTGACAATTGGAATCTCGAAAAAGGCTGTAGGAGCGAGCCTCGATCCAGACTTTCGGACAACAGAACCTAAAATTTTGGCTCTGATATTTTGGGGAAATCTCGTGTTGGTAAGGGCGATTGAAATATTTGACGGGCAATTCCAACACGACCTCACAAGTTCAAATTGCGTATTTTGCGTATTTACAGTCTGTATTAAAAGTTAGGATTGTTTTTTTTAACTTAACAGTACCTCACAATTTTGTTAAGACTGACTGCAAAGTGAATTAAGATCGCTGAATCGATCGATAATAATTTTACAAAGAAATCAACTGACTCTCAACAAACAATTCCTCAAGACAGATTTATCTTTGTGGAATCGATCTTTCTCGTGCGAGCGCAACTTCTGCCCTCCTCAAATCGGGGTCGTTTTCACAACTCACTGACGATCTCAAACAATAATAGATTTCAGGAGAATATGATGATTCAAAAAGGAGTATCGGGCTGGCGCAATATTGCGATCGTTGGCCCGTATTTGAGTGGAAAAACCACCTTACTTGAAAGCTTGCTCTCGGTTTCCGGAGCGATTACTCGCAAAGGTAACGTTCGAGATGGCAATACCGTCGGCGATAGCGCCCCGGAAGCCCAGCAACGGCAGATGAGTGTGGAAGTTGCCGCCGCGAGCACCGAATACGGCGGGGTGCAGTTCACCTTTCTCGACTGCCCCGGTTCCATCGAATTTGCGATCGAAACCTATCATGCTCTGATGGGTGTGGGAG
>NZ_JADEXN010000233.1 GCF_015207075.1 Zarconia navalis LEGE 11467 | reverse complement strand
GAAAGATGTTGGTCCGAACCTGTGGAACTTACTCTCCATCGCCTTGGGAGAGAAAATCGGCAAAAAAAATTTTCGGACGGTATTCGAGCTATTACCAACTGCCGAGTTATCTGCCGACTCGTTGGGATCCTCAACGGTTCCCGAGCCGGTTCGATCGCCAGAAGCCAACCCCCATCAGGATTGGGGAGAAGCGCCAGATGTCTCGATTTTCTACGGACGCGACGAAGAACTCGCCACCCTCGAAGGGTGGATTGCCGGGGAAAGTTGTCGCCTCGTCGCCCTGCTAGGGATGGGAGGAATGGGCAAAACTGCCCTGTCGGTGAAACTCGCCCAACGCATCAGCGGGCATTTCGAGTATGTCATCTGGCGATCGCTGCGCAATGCACCCCCCCTAGCAGAGGTTCTCCGGGATTTGGTGGAATTTCTGTCCGATCGCCAAGATTCCGACCTCCCCGACGATCGAGAACGACAAATCGCCCGCCCGATCGAATATTTACGGGAGGCGCGCTGCTTGGTGGTTTTAGATAACGTCGAAGCGATCTTGCAAACGGGCGATCGCGTCGGGCGCTACCGTCCCGGATACGAGGACTACGGCGACTTTTTCCAGCAATTGGGTCAAACGCGCCATCAAAGTTGCATCGTACTCACCAGTCGGGAAAAACCCAAGGAAATTGCCTCCCTCGAAGGCCAGACCCTGCCGGTGCGATCGCTGCCGGTGATGGGTTTGCCCCCAGCCGACGGTCAAGCGATTCTCCAGTCCAAAGCCCTCTGGGTCAGCGAAACCGGGTGGGAACAACTCATCGATCGCTATGCCGGGAATCCTCTGGCCCTGAAAATTGCCACCACCACCATTTGCGATGTTTTTGGCGGCAACGTGAGCGAATTTTTAGCGCAAATCGCCCAAGGAACTGCCGTTTTTGGGGATATTCGCGATTTGCTCGAAGAACAACTCACGCGCCTCTCCCCCCTGGAAACCAGCGTCATGTACTGGCTGGCGATCGCCCGCGAACCCATTGCCATCGACGACTTGCGCCACAAAATCGTCGTTCCCATTTCCGGCTTGGAGTTGCTCGAAGCCGTCGAATCCCTTCTTCGGCGATCGCTCATCGAAAGCGGAACGGGAACCTTCACCCAGCAGCCGGTGGTGATGGAGTACACTATCGAGCGGTTAATTCAAAATGCCATCGGCGAAATGCAAACCGAACAGCTCGATCTCTTCGATCGGTTCGCTCTCATCGAAGCCCAAGCCAAAGACTACATTCGCAACAGTCAAACGCGGGTCATCCTCAAACCGATCGCCGAACAACTCCTAGAACTGTGGGGAGTTGAAGGGGCGATCGAAACTAAAATAACCCAATCGATCTCAACCCTCCAAAACCACCCCAGCAGTTCGGGGGGATACAGCGCCGGCAATCTGATTAACCTCGCCCATTACCTCGGCTTCGATCTGACAGGCTACGATTTCTCCAACTTGACCGTCTGGCAAGCCTACCTCCCGGAAGCCAACTTACAAAACGTCAATTTCACCGGGGCGGATCTGACCAAATCCGTCTTCGCCCAACCCTTGGGAGATGCCCTCGTCGTCGCTCTCGGACGCGATGGTCAACTCGTCACGGGAGATGCCGACGGTAAAATTTTGCTGTGGCGAGTCGCCGACGGTCAACAGCAACTGACCTGTCGCGGTCAAACTGGGGCGGCGATCGCCCTAGCCTGGAGTCCCGAGGGCAAGACCTTTGCCAGCGGTAGCGACGACCGCACCTTGCGATTGTGGGATGCCCAAACGGGGCAATGCTTGCACGCTCGCACCGAACATACCGATCGCATCAACTGTATCAGCTTCAGTGCCGACGGTTGCCTCTTAGCCACCGGCAGCGGCGATCGGACCGCAATAATTTGGGATGTGAATTCCGGTCAGTGTCTGGTTCGACTCGAAGGTCATACCGACAGCGTTCGCAACCTCGCCTTCAGTGCCGACGGTTGCCTCTTAGCCACCGGCAGCGACGATCGCACCTTGCGGCTGTGGGATGTACGGACGGGGGAATGCCAGCAATTGTTTCGAGATCTCGTTCTACCGGGAGAGACGAACCGAATCGGTACTGTCGGCTTTTTGAAGTGGACGAACTTGAAGTGGACGCACTTGAAATCCACACCAGGCGATCTCATCCCCTTTGTCGTCAGTACCAGTGACGATCGCACCTTACAATTGCGCGATGCCCTCTCGGGAGAATGTTTCCAAACCCTGGGAGACCATCAAGGTTCCGTCTGGGCGGTGGCTTGCTCTCGAGATGGTGAAATTCTCGCCAGCAGCGACGATCGTACGGTGCGACTCTGGCAGGTGAGTACGGGAACTTGCCTCCATACCCTCCAAGGATTCAACGCTCAAGTCTCGTCTCTAGCTTTCGATCCCGACGGCAAAATCCTAGCCACGGGCAGTACGGAGCGCACGATCGGGTTGTGGGAGGTGGGTACGGGTCGGGCTTTGAGAACCTTGCGCGGTCATCGCGATCGGGTTTGCAGTTTTGCCCTAAGTCCCGATGGTTGCACCCTCGCTACCGGCAGCGACGATCGCGCCATCCGCTTGTGGGACGCTCTCTCGGGTCGCCCCTTCAAAACTCTGTCGGGTCATCGCGATTGGGTTTGGTCTTTGGATTTCAGCCATCACAGTCGATGGCTGGCCAGCGGAAGTTACGATTGGACGGTCAAATTGTGGGAACGGGCAACGGGTAAGCTGCTCAAAACCCTGCGGGGTCACTCTCGCTTGGTGCAAGCCGTATGCTTCAGCCAAGACGATCGATTCTTAGCCAGTGCCAGCGGCGATCGCACCATTAAATTGTGGGATATTGATACCGGCGACTGTCTCCAGACCTGGGAAGGACATACCCAACGGGTTACGGCGATCGCATTTCGGGGAGATAGCCAAATACTCGCCAGCGCCAGTTACGATCGCACCATTAAATTGTGGGAGGTAAGTCGCCCAACCTGCATCGGGGTATTGCCAGACCACAGCGACCGCGTCCAGGTTTTGGCATGGAGTCCCGACGGCGAAATCCTCGCCAGCGGCAGCGACGATCGCACGGTGAAATTTTGGTCGGCGAACACGGGGGAATGCCTGCAAACCTGGCACAGTCCGATGGATCGAATTCACGGGATTCGATTCGACGCTGGCGGGCAACTCCTGGTTTGCGGCGATCGTACCCCATCGCCCTCGATGGCGGACGAACCCACGTTACAAGTCTGGAACGCCAGCACGGGGCAATGTCTGCGAGCGTTGCCCGGTCACGACAGTCCCATTTGGTCGGTTCGCTTCCCCGACGAACGGACGTTGGTTAGCAGTAGCGACGATCGCGCCATTAAAATTTGGGATTTGAAGGTCGGGGAATGCCGCAATACTCTCAGAACCGATAAACCCTATACGGGGATGAATATTACCGGAGTTCGGGGGATTTCTGGGGCAACCCTGGCCACTCTAAAGGCACTCGGAGCGATCGAAATTTAGTTGAAACTCCGTAAGAATGGCTGAATCCATCTCAGATATTTAGGATCTTCTTCTTCGAGCATTTCTTCTCCACCTCCCAGGAAAGCGATCGCTATTTTCCTAGGAGGACTGACGCGACGGCGACCGACGAGCGCGGAAATTCCCCGTGGCAGCGGTGCCAACTTCAGATTGCGTTGGGTTTGTCGACTGCCCGATCCGTCATTGCGACATCTAGCCGCGTTGCGATCCATATCACTCAAAAACACTTGTCAAGTCACTGCAATAATAATTTACATTGCGTTACATTTATTAATGTAAGCACTTGAGGAACAAGACATGAGAACCGGTTACACCGCCAACGAATACGGTCAACTCGATAACTTTGCCATCGAACCCAAGATTTACGTCGATCCAGTCAATACAGCAGGCTGGACTGAATACGCAGAGAAGCTCAACGGTCGTTTCGCCATGTTCGGTTTTGTGGCGTTGGTGGCGACGGAATTGCTCAGCGGACAAACTTTAGTCCACTTACTTCTGAATCTTTAATCCCGAATCTCTAAGATTTTTTATTTGTTTTTAGTCGCACGAGGATAGTCATAATGTTTGCTTCTATTATTGTTTTGTTTCGCCAAGCTCTGGGAACGACTCGCTTCAATCGCACTCGCGGAAAAATAATTGGGCTTCACTGCCAAACGATTTCTAACTTCTGTAATTTCATCGGCATTGACTCCAAGGAACGTCAAAGCTTAATTCGTCTAGCTCGCAACAACGGTAAGCGCCTTGGTTTTATGGCTTAAAGAGAATGAGTCTATCCACACATCGTGGAAGCAGCCAGAGAACTTGCCCCCCGCAGTTCTCGGCTTGCTCGAACCGATGTATATTTTTGGGAGTACTCTAAAATACGAGTCCAACCCGTTGGGCGAACCAAAACGAGCCGATCGCGATCGTCCCCAGGGAAACCCAATGACGCAAGTGCAGCGCCCAGGAATATTTCTGCAACCATCGCACCGCAAAAAAGGCGATCGTTACAACGCACAACTGACCGATTTCGACACCAATGTTAAAGCTGGCGAGAGTAAGGGCGAGATTTGTCGTCGCGAGATTCATCTCCTGGAGAATACCCGCAAACCCCAATCCGTGAATCAATCCGAAACCGAACGTTAGTAGCCAGCGATGCCGGACTTCCTTGCGCCAGAGATTTTCCGCCGCCACCCACACCACCGATAGGGCGATCGCACTTTCGATGAAAGGGGTGGGTAGGGATACCAGATTGAGAACTGCCAGGGAGAGGGTAATGGAATGGGCGAGGGTAAAGGCAGTGACGACTTTGAAGAGAATGCCGAGTCCGCCTCCTAACATCAAAAGGCTAATTAGGGCTTGCTGAATAGAGTGGGAAAGACTTGTGGGTATGAAATGTGCGGTTGAGCGGGAGGATTTAGATGAGCGAGAAACTGCTAAAATATCGCAAAACCCTTGCACTGTACTCCAGTCCGATGTACCGAAAAGAATCTGCGGCTCCGACTGAGCCTGAAAAGTTTGAACTGCCCTTTGGGGGAAATTTGGCAGCAGAGAACCGTTGGGTAATGATGGCGACTTTAGTGCCCTGGTCAGAATTTGAAGAAGAATATGCACAAAACTTTACCCCTGAAACAGGAGCACCGGCCAAATCATTTCGGATAGCATTGGGAGCGTTAATCATTAAAGAAAAACTCCTCCTCAGCGACCGAGAAACCGTAGAGCAGATTCGAGAGAACCCATACCTGCAATACTTTATGGGTTATAAATCTTATAGTTATGAAGCCCCATTTGACCCATCACTATTCGTGTATTTCCGAGAAAGAATTACCGTGGAGCTGGTCAAAAGTGTGAATGAAGCGATGGTAGAGAAACTGCGTGAGTACACCAGTTCAGACTCGGAAAACCCAAAATTAGAAGGAGAAATTAAGCTCGGAAAAAATCGAGGGAAATTAATTTTAGATGCCACCTGTGCTCCGGGAGATATTAGCTATCCGACAGACTTAAAACTGTTAAACCAAGCCCGAGAGCAAACGGAAAAAATCATCGATATCCTCTACGAACCCCTCAAAGACCAAATCTCTCCCAAACCCAGAACCTATCGCCAAGTCGCCCGCAAAGACTACTTAAAAGTGGCCAAGCAACGACGACCGTTGCACAAAGCCCGGAGAAAAGCGATATCCAAACAACTACAATACCTAAGACGAAACTTATCTCACATTGACAAGCTATTAGAGTTAGGAGCCTCTCTAGTCTGGCTCAAGAAAAGTCAATCTAAGATGTTGCTGGTGGTCAGGGATGTCTATCGTCAACAGTTATGGTTGCATCAAAACAACAAACGGAGTATTGAAAACCGGATCGTCAGTCTAACTCAACCCCACCTACGACCGATTGTACGCGGAAAAGCCGGAAAATCTGTGGAGTTTGGGGCGAAACTCTCGGTGAGCTGTTTTGAAGGATACGTATTTTTAGACCAAATTCGTTGGGATAACTTTAACTTTAACGAATCAAAAGACTTGAAAGCTCAAATTGAAGATTACTATCGCATCACGGGATATTATCCAGAATCGGTTCATGTGGATAAAATTTATCGCACCAGAGAGAATCGTGCCTGGTGTAAAGAAAGAGGCATTCGTATCAGCGGACCTCCTTTAGGTAGACCTCCGGCTCAGGTGAGTTCTGAAAAAAAAAGACTCGCTCGCGAAGATGAGAAAATTCGGAGTTCTATTGAGGGCAAGTTCGGCATTTCTAAACGAAGATATGGTCTGGGTCGGGTGATGGCTAAATTAGCCTCCACTTCACAAACAGTCATCGCTATTACTTTTTTAGTGATGAATCTTTCTTTGGGACTCCAACGACTTTTGTGGATGTTTTTGTGTCAATTTTTGAGGAATTTAACTTTTTGGCAACGAGAAATTATTCAATCTTATCAATATATTCTTATAAAGCCATATCTACTTATCAGTCTCTGGGCTTGACAACTCATGGAAGGATGGATGAGTTTTTTTAAGACTTATTCAGCAAGCCCTACATAGGAAAAACGCTGACCCAGCAAAGCGATGACTTGGCGATCGAGACCGTCGATTTCGGCGCGAATTTCCGCCATGCTTTCACATCGATCGGGCTTTTTCATAGAATTCTAAATTGTAGAGGCAAACAGAATAAAATTATGTTCTGAATTTTGTTTTGGGACTGAAAGTCAAACAGCGCCATCTCAATCAAATCAACCGGATTCGCTTGACTTTCTACTATTAACCCGATGGATTAACCCATTTCCAATAATACTTTTAAGACTCCACGTTCCTGTGCTCGATCGAATGCTGCTAATCCCTCCAATAACTGATAATGACGATCGACGAGCGATCGTACGTCCACTCGTTCCTGGGCGAGCAGTTCCAGCGCCGGGGCAAAGGGGCCGCACCGGGAACCGATAAGGGTAATCTCATCCACCACCAGAGACGACATATCTAGAGTTAGCTTGCCGGCGTAGGTACTTTTAAGCACTAGAATTCCACGCGATCGCAACGCTTGACGGGCAAGCTCGAATCCCGAGGGGTTTCCGGTACACTCCACGGCAATATCGAAGGTTCCCTCGTCTACCGCCTCGGCAAATCCCGTCTGAATTCCCCGCGCTGCCAAATTTTCCAGCTTTTCTTCGTGTCGCCCCACCGCGAGCAAGTTACATCCCGTCAGCGCCAGGGTTTGTGCAACCAGTTGCCCCAATTTCCCATCCCCAACCACCAGTACCCGTTGGTTGGGTTCGACGTTCACCTGTTCTTGAATTTCCAAGGCTGCCGCTAGGGGTTCGGCGAAGGTGGCGACATCTGTGGGGACGTTATCGGGAACGGGATGCAGGTTGGCAACGGGTAAGGTCAAATATTCGGCAAACGCCCCATTGCGGTTGACGATGCCCAGTACCGTTCGGTTTTCGCAATGGGTGGAAATACCGCGACGGCAAAACCCGCAGGTGCCGCAAGCGGCGTTGATTTCTCCTACCACCCGGCGATCGACCCAAGGTTGCGGCCCTCGTTCTACCACGCCGACAAATTCATGTCCCAGCACGCCGGTATAGGGATAGTATCCCCGCAGCAGTTCCAAATCTGTATTACAAATTCCCGCTCGTAAAACCCGTATTAAAGCCTCTCCTGGCTTAGGTTCGGGTATGGGAAGATCCGATCGCAGTTGCAGTTGTTGATTTTCGAGCCAAAGTCCGTTCACGTTATATCAACT
>NZ_JADEXN010000232.1 GCF_015207075.1 Zarconia navalis LEGE 11467 | reverse complement strand
GTTATTCCCGTCTTCTCCCGACAAAACATCATCGCCTTCTCCTCCATCGAGAAGGTCATTTCCCGTGCCACCTCGTAAAATATCGTTACCGGCTAAACCGATTAATGTATCGTTGCCATCGAGTCCTAAAATTCGATCGTCTTCTAGAGTTCCCTCAAGGAATGAATTTCCGCCGATGAGGGTATCTTGAATGAGTACCATTTGTTCGTCTCTCTCCCATAGGTGGCGATGGGTTGGCACCGATCGCAATTGAAGATTATTTTCGATTCAAATGGTAACAAATCAAACAGACAGTTGTGTGATTTTCTCGTCAAATAAAGGTGTTTTATGGAGGGAAAGCGGATATCTGGACTACCATTGAAAATTTTGAGTTCACCCATCACAATTTAGAACATTCAAAACAGATCGAGATGCTTGTATTATTCGTATCTAGAGATTCCAAAAATACAACGTTTTAATCAAAAATTTTATACAATACAGCAGACTAAAATTGGAAAGGCGATCGCACTTCATTCTTTATTTAGTCTGAAAGTAAAGAAAATTTAGCTTTGGAAAACAAAATTACTTTCGGAAGATTGACTTCCTTCGAGAACTGCTTTTCTCGCCCATCGATCGGCTTCTAAAATATCTTCCAAAGAAGGCTGCAAACAATTATCGGATTGGTGGCGATCGCACGCTTTTTCAATTAAGCGAGGAATATCTAAAAACTGAATTTTCTCCTCTAGAAATAGAGCCACTGCCTGTTCGTTTGCCGCATTCAAAACTGCCGTCATCGATCCCCCCACTCGTCCGGCTGCATAGGCAAGATCCATACAGGGATATTTGTGGCGATCGGGTTCGCAGAAGGTCAAATCCCCTGCTTTTACGAGGTCTAACGGTTCCCAATCGGTGGGAATGCGATCGGGCCAAGAAAGAGCGTACAACAGCGGCAGTCGCATATCCGGCCAACCCAACTGAGCCAAAACTGACGTATCTTGTAGCTCGATTAACGAGTGAACGATGCTCTGAGGATGCACCACAATATCAATATCATCGTAGTCCAAACCAAACAGGTAATGTGCCTCGATGACTTCCAATCCTTTATTCATCAACGTGGCAGAATCAACGGTAATTTTCCGCCCCATCGACCAGTTGGGATGGGTAATGGCATCGGCAACAGTAACTTCCGATAACTTTTCGATGGGCCAATCGCGAAATGCCCCCCCAGAAGCCGTGAGAATAATCCGCCGCAATCCCCCTTCGGGCACTCCTTGAAGGCATTGAAAAATAGCCGAATGTTCCGAGTCCGCCGGCAGCAATTTTACCCCATGTTTGGCAATGGTTGGATTCACCACTGCCCCTCCAGCAATCAACGTTTCTTTGTTGGCTAGAGCGATATCTTTCCCCGCTTCGACAGCCGCAATCGTCGGCAGCAACCCCGCACAACCGACGATCCCCGTTACGACGGCTTCCGCGTCTCCATATTTTGCCACCTCGACGATCCCCGCTTCCCCCGCCAGCAAAATCGGTTGGCTAGCGAGATCGGAAATTGCCTCTTGGAGTGCAGGCAATTTCTCTTCATTGCGAATGGCAACAATTTCTGGTTGAAACTGTCGGACTTGTTGGGCGAGCATTTCCACGTTATTGCCCGCAGCCAGTCCGATTAATTTAAATTTATCGGGGTTCTGGGCAACAATATCAAGGGTTTGCGTGCCGATGGAACCCGTCGATCCGAGGAGGGTAAGAGCTTTCACGAGGACGTTGTTGGGGTTGCGACTTCCTCATTATCCTGGAGAACGGGAGTTTTCGATCGCTCGATCCCCGCAGGCAAGTAATGGATTTGAGTAAAGATCGTTATCTATGCGCATTGCCAATTTAAACAAGCGATCGCTCAATGCATATTCTTCTTTGAGGAACTCATTTCCTGAAGTCCCAAGTTCGCTTTGCGTGCGCCCGATCGCGGTTAGGATTTATCCTGGCTGTGACTGCGCCAATACATAAGTTTTGTCAAGTCGATCGGGGTGCTTAACTCAGTTTCGATCGAAAGCCGGAGGAAACTTTAAGCCCTCGCGATCGCCTGACTGGGAGCGTCAATTTAATAAAAACGGAGAGGGAGGGATTCGAACCCTCGGTACGGCCTGAACCGTACAACAGATTAGCAATCTGCCGCTTTCGACCACTCAGCCACCTCTCCAAGGATGCTGTCGCTCTATTATAACATGGGGCGCTTCCTGGAAAAGACGTTTTTTTCGAGAGATGGGGTTAGTGCAAATTGAGTATTCGCATCGCACCAGGACCTCTATTAAAATTGTTCGACTTTGGGTGCGAGCAAGATAACTTGGCGGCTATCAACTATCATCGCCAAAAATCCGTTGGCACTGAGAGTCTGCAAGGTCGAGTTTGCCGCTCCATCGTCTTGGGTATGCATCACCAATAGGTAAGGTCGCTGTCCGTAAGAGACTAAACCTACGTTTTTCCCGACAGTCTGTTGAATTTGAGCGGCTAACTCGGGTCGATCTAAATAATCGACCAATATAGCGTAACCCGCATCAAGGGTTTGGGGATTGAAGGGTGCAACAGGAGATGTGGGGGATGTGGCTTCCACCGCATCTCGTACGGGTGGCAACTCCGAGGTCAATGGGGGAACTTCAGGCAATTCTCGGCTCTGAGCTGGTCGGATGGGTGGCTGCGATCGCGCTTCCAAATCGGGAATGGGTGCGGGCACATTGTCTTGGGAGGATGCTGTGACTTGCGGCGGGGGGTTGTATGCCGGAGAATCGGGGGTCGGAGATTCCGGTGGTGATAACGCGGTAGAACTCAGACCTAGGTCGGGTAACGTTGTCGGTTCTGGAGATAGGGTTGTTTCTGGAGGTAATCTGGTTTCCGACGGAGTCGCCGTCGAGATTAGCTCCGGGGCGGGGTTCTCGCGACGGGGACTTTCGCGATCGCTTTGAGAACTCGAAGGTGCGGGTTCGATGGCACGACCGGGAATGAGGGGAATACCCGAGGCAGAGGCAGAGTTGCCATCGGTGGTTGCTTCTAGGGGATTGGGTGCAATTTCAACGGATGGAGCGATGGGGGGAGATGGCGGCGGTTCCGCCGCTGGGGCAGAACTTTCTACAGATAGTGCCTCCTCGGGAACTGCCACTTGGGGAGGACGGGTCACAAATGCTCCCAAGCCAGTTTGAGCGGCGATCGTCTGAGCCAACCCATTCGCGTCTTGCTGCTGGCGATAACCCCCCACTCGGGTGACGATCTCGCCCAGGTAATTGCAGATGGAGGAATCCCGCTCCGAGGGGATCAGTTCGGCGACGGCTTCTTGCTCGTCTTCTTCTGGATTAATCACCAGAATCAAGTACTCTCCCGGTTGAGGTGGAACGCATTCACCCTGCCAGGCTAGGGAACCGGTAGCGATCGCGCCCCAACCGATCGCTCCGATTAGGGTCGATCCCAGAAGCATTCTACAGGTGTTCGAGATAGTCGGACTCATGGGATTCTCGGGTGTAGACATTGTTTCGGAAATCTGTCGGTGTGACTGGGGCGATCGCTCTGGTCGGTGCCGAGCTTGTTTGATTCCCAGTTACCCTCGTTGGTGGCACTTCCCGCCGCATCAGCTAAATGCCATGTAGTCTATCATACCGATGCTAAAGAGGCTAGAGGCTCGGGAATTGTTTCTGAAGGTGCTTGAAATTTCCCGACGATGACGTGTTCCAATCGCAGTTTCAGCCAAGTGATAAATTGACGATCGGTGGAAATAATTGCCACAGCCGGTTGAGGGCATTGATTTTTCGTCGCATTCATTTCTGGAGCTTCCAAAAAAGCCGGTTGCTTGACAACCCAAAAATCAATTTCTTTTTCCCGTTCTTGATAGTTTCGAGTCCGTTCGCGAATCACTTCCTCGATGGGTTCTTCTTCTAGTAAAAACGATTGGCTAGCGAGAACGTAATGGTAAGTTGGCATTGTCGATCGGCTCCTTTTGTCAGTGGCGATGAGTGGAGATTTTAACATGGGAGAGGGGGAGAAGCGCGGAATTTAAAATTCGCAAGCGGGCAACAGGGGAATGTGCGACTAACGGATGACAGACTCTAAAAGAAGAGGACACAGTTATTCGATCGCCACCACCACTTCTACCTCTTCATCAAAAGATACAACTTTTCGGGCGCTACCCCCATTGACTGAAATTTCGACCCAACCGTGACTCCCGACTAAAGCAACCAGTTCTCCGGGTTGCCCTTCGCTGTAGGTGCAAACTCCTCGAATCGTCCGATCTCCCAGTTTCGCCGATCGCACCTTTCCCCCCACCCAATCGCCGGGAATATCGGTCACCAAATTGCCAAAGCGATCGCAGTATTGCACGCCGCCAGCTACATATTCATCGTTTTTTGTCAATTCTGGTAAAGAAAGTTGTACCAAGCTTTCCGGATCGATCGGGGTTCCCAACTCCGAGAAACTCACCCCAACGGCCAGATGAGCGCCAACGGGGGCAAAAATATCCCGACCGTGAAACGTCGTGCTGGGGGTGAAGGTACGCCAGTATCGAGGCTGGGTAAGTTCCACCGCCGCGATCGCCCGACTCTGACCCAACACGCCGCGGAACAAGCCATTATCGGGCCCCACCAGAAATCCCCCCGCAAACTCGATCGCCACCGCCCTTCGAGAGCTGCCGACACCCGGATCGACCACTGCGACATGAACCGTACCGGCGGGAAAATACTCCCAGGCACTCATCAAGCAAAACCGCGCCGCCCGTAAATTTTGCGGCGGAATCTCGTGGGTGAGATCGATAACGCTCAGTGCCCGATCGATACTCGAGATCGTTCCCTTGAGTACGCCTACATAGATATCGCTCAACCCAAAATCTGTTAGAAGAGTTATTAATCGATGTTCGGTCATGGGTGATATCGTGAGAAAAAGTTTAGTGCGATAGAGGGCAAGAGTCGTGAAGTTCGGTCAATGGCTTGGCTTGATTATCTTAATTATTTCCCTCTATATTTTGTGGCAAATTCGCCAAATGTTGCTGCTCATCTTTGCGGCTGTCGTCTTGGCTACCGCACTGAATCGATTGGTTCGCCTGCTACAGCAACGAGGATTGAAGCGATCGCTTGCCGTGGCCGCAACTCTGAGTTCGAGCTTGTTGATCGGGATTCTCTTCTTCTTTCTCATCGTTCCCCCCTTCGTCGAACAATTTCAAAAATTAATTGAGTTAATTCCCGATGTCTTCTTGCGAATGCGCGAAGAACTCGAAGTCTTTGAAGATCTACTGCGGGAAACATTACCCAAGCCGCTACCCGATCCCCCAGATATCGGCGAGTTGATCGCCCAACTTCAACCGGTGGGAACCGAGCTGCTCGTCCGGTTTGTGGAATTTTTCCAAAACTCTCTGGGCATCGCCCTCAAACTCCTACTCGTCTTCGTGTTGACGCTAATGATGCTTGCCAATCCCCAGGGCTATCGACGGGCGGCCATTCATCTGTTTCCCTCCTTCTACCGTCGGCGCGCCGATGATATCCTCAACCAATGCGAAGTGGCTTTAGGCAATTGGTTGGCGGGAATCGTGCTCAATTCCTTGTTTATTGCCATGCTCAGCGGTATTGGGCTAGCCATTCTTAATATTCAATTTCTTCTCACTCACGCCTTGCTTGCTGGAGTGCTCAACTTTATTCCCAACATCGGCCCGGCTTTGAGCGTTGTCTTTCCCATTATGATTGCCCTGCTCGATTCGCCGTGGAAGATTTTAGCGGTTTTAATTTGGTATGCGATTATCCAAAATATCGAGAGTTATTGGCTCACTCCCACGGTGATGGCCAAACAGGTTTCCCTCCTGCCGGCTGTCACCCTCGTTGCCCAAATTTTCTTTACTACCGCTTTTGGTATCGTTGGTTTATTGCTCGCACTTCCCCTGACCGTGGTGGCGAAAACCTGGATCGAAGAAGCTTTATTTAAAGATATTTTGGATCCCTGGGGCAGCGAGGACACGCGAGAACTTGACATCTTTCCCGAATTTATTCTCGAACCGGAAATCGGTGCTTCGGACTTGGATAAGCTGGGGAGGAGAGATTCGGGAGAAACGGAAGCCGGGGAGACTCAATACTAACTGGACAACTTCTATGAAGTACGATGACTACGATCGATCGTCCTAACTGGGGACAACCCGATCGCGACCTTGTGCTTTGGCTGCGTAGAGAGCGCGATCGGCATCGTCGATGAGAGTCGTGGGAAGTTGACTGGAGTCGGGAATTTGGCTGGCGACTCCACAACTGAGGGTAAGACAAGATTCTGCGGGAGAGCCTGAATGAGCGATCGCCTGGTTTCGCACTGCTTGCTGAATGCGTTGTGCTACGCAAACACTCCCTTCCAAAGTTGTCTTGGGCAAGAGAACGGTAAACTCTTCGCCGCCGTATCGGGCAACAACATCCCCCGGACGCTTGATGCTGCGGCGCAGAGTATCCGACACTTGCCTCAAACACAAATCTCCAGCGGGATGACCGTAGGTATCGTTGTAAAGCTTGAAGTAATCGATATCGATCAGAAGTAACGCCAAAGGAACTCGCTCTCGAGCGCAGCGCCGCCATTCTCGCTCTAGGCGTTCGTCGAAGCCGCGACGATTTAAGAGTTGGGTCAAACTATCGAAACGAGCTAAATTTTCTAACTGTTGGTTCGTTTGGGCGAGGGTGACTTCCGCTTTTAGGGCATCGGAGATCGCTTGTTGCAATTGAAGATTTTGAGATTCGAGTTGTTGGGTTTGTGCCTGCAACTGGTGCTGCAAGCGTCGAGCGCTCAAGTGATTTTCGATTCTGGCGACGACTTCAACCAATCGTAGGGGTTGGGGGAGGTAATCTACGCCGCCAGTGGCAAATGCCCGAACGATCTCCGCACCATCTTTGACCTGACCGAGGAAAATGATGGGAATGTGAGCCGTTCGCTCGCTAGCTTTGAGGGCGGAGCAAACTTCGTAGCCATCCATCTCTGGCATTTGTACGTCCAGCAAGATGGCATCGGGGGCAACGGTACGGGCAGCGGTTAATGCCATTTGCCCGCTGAGTGCCTGACACACTCGGTATCCCTGAGCTTTGAGCATCGTGGATAAGATTTCCAGGTTGATAGGTCGATCGTCTACAACCAAAACCACTTTGGTCGGTTCGATCTCATCAGATCCGAGCACGATACAATTTCTCCGGAACGATCGTTAGTCTTTGGGGTTGGAGCGCGCCGCAAACGGTTCAACCGGCAAGAGTATGATGCACCCACATTCTAAAGTTAGCTCTCGCTCTCGAGATCGAGCCTAACCCATACTGATGGAACCCTAGAAACCAAACCTGAGACGAAACACTAACACCTTCGCCGCGATCGGAAAATTCTTTCTCTTATCGATCGCCATACATACATAGATAGACTACAGCCAATTTCCCACCAAGACAAACGGTACCCACAAACGCAGATTTCGATCGGTGTCTGCTGTCCTAAAAGACGACCGAACTTGCCGTAGCACTTTTGATTTTGTCCCTCCATACTGCAATGTCATCAATAGTTGGTCTTCGACTCTCAGACGGTTTTGCCCTCCTCGTTGACCTATACGATCGAGACTCGGTTGCAGCACCTCTACCATGGTCATGAAAGTTTTACGAGTTATAGCGCTACGCGCATACATTAGGACATTCCATGAAGGCAGCATCTACACAATCTCTAACTGTCTCATATTCTTTTAATTTCTGCCTCATCAATGTCTTTAAAACCCCCCACCAATTTTCAATTTT
>NZ_JADEXN010000231.1 GCF_015207075.1 Zarconia navalis LEGE 11467 | reverse complement strand
TGACATTTACCTCTAGATTTCCCCCGACCCCATCGCCGTAAGTAGACACTGAAACGAATGAATCTCCGGCGATCGTCAACTGTTTGGTGTCGATGGCAATCTCTACCCCATCTTCAGTCCCCAACGTATCTGCCAGAATTCGCGAATCGTCGGCAAGGGATACCGTTTCTCCCCGCACTTGTATTTCTCCACCACCAATGCCGCTCACATCTACCGATGCTTTCGATCGAAGCTGCACCGTTCCCAAATTCCCAGCATTAGCGTAATCTAAACTCGATCCATTCGCGTCCAAACTCACCGTTCCCACCCCAACGCTACCGAGTTCAATCCGCCCCTGCTGCGCCGTTAGCAGCCCCCCATCGAGGGTAATGTCTCCCCCCACCAGAACTAGAGTTTCTCCGGGTTTAACCCGCAATCCAAAGCCGCTATTGCGCTCTTCTAGGGGAACCACTGTCGGGTCTTCGTTGGGGAGAATGTGACCGGCTCCTTCTACTCGAATCGAACCGGAGTTGACTCCGTTCCACTGCAACCCCACCGGAACGTTAACCGAGAGTAGGGTGGAGGAATTGGGTTCTGTGGCGCTGAAGGTGTTGCCATCTTCAAACACAAAGCTGTCGGCAGTGCTGCCGAGAAACGATCCGCCGATGTCGAGTCGGGCATTGGAACCGAAGACGATGCCACTGGGATTGAGCAGAAATAGATTTGCCGTGCCGTTGGCTCGAATTAATCCATCGATGTTGGAAATATTTCCACCGGTGACGCGGGTGATAATGTTGTCGATGGTGAGGGCATTATCGAAATAGGCGGTTGAACCGGTTTGGAGGTTGAATTCCTCGAAGCTGTGGAAGAGGTTTTCTCCAGCGTTCGTGCCACCGGTAATGCGTTGAATCGCGCTTTCGACTTTGACGCGGGAATTATTGGGCAGACTGGTGTCGGGGGTTATCTGTGCCGAGGCGGCTTGGGGTAAAATCAGAGCGAGCAGCACTGGGGCAAAAGCTCCCGAAACCCGATCTCGATCGAATCTTCGATTGCGGGCATTGAGGAGTTTGAGGATTGAGGTTTTCATCTTCTAGGGGCAATCGCGTATTTGGGTATGGGTGGCGATATCTTTCTGTAGCGGTAGATTCACCCGACGGAAGTTGCGATCGAAAATCGTGAGATATTGTTTTCTCCATCGCGCGCGATCGCGATGGAGGCAACCCACACCCGATCGTCTCACTGAAATTGGCAATATCCCAAACTTTACGCTCGATCGCCTATTTTGACGAGAGGGGAGGCGATCGACGATCGCGGTCTCTTGGAATGTATTTGCAGACGCACAACCGCTTCGTTGCTTATTTTTACTCGCTCAATACTCGTTTTGTCTATTGTTGAAACTACGGAAAGATTGGACTTTGGACAAAGAGATATGAGATTTATGTATTTTCAGAGATGCGGGAAGTGTGAAGAATTTTCTCGATCGATCTCCCAATACGGGTACTAGGGTCAAAATTGCGATCGGCGATCGAAGTGGCATTCATTGACGAAAACCTTCTTGAAAATCTACCAACCCAAGCTCGAAATCGTCTTTCCCATCCCTATTATTGGTCGCCTTTTATCCTGATTGGGAATGGGTTGTAATCGAGTAAGACGTTATCGATATTTTTTCATGTTTGGTAATGCTGCTGGGGTAGGTACGGGGGCATTTCTCCCACCCAGTGGTGTTAACTTATAGCAGTTTGGATGATGGTAGACCCTAACCCACTCAAACGAGGTAAGCACAGGAACACTACCCCTACAGCTTTTTATATTTTTGCGACCCACTCTTTTCGGAGTCAATGTTGAGCGCAAACCGCGATAAGTCATTGCGTCCGGTGTCAATTGCGTTCGCGTAGCGACTCTGCAGGAGTATCGATCGGCTCTGATGATGATTCTAAAGGATTGACAACGCGACCTAAAAATAAAATCGTTCCCGAATCGCGATGTCGAATCAAAAAAACGAACGGGCGGTTGGCGCGAAATTCGATGGATGGGGGAGAACCTCGGCTTGCCCCTATGGCTGTGGCGGCAGCCGCTTCGGTGCCCGTCTCATTCACTTCGACAAATGCTTTGTGAATGACGTGGGTGAGAAACAAGTCATTTTGACCGTTAATACCCGAAAAATCCGATCGATCGCCAAATGCACTCGGCATTCCCATCATGGAAAGGATCTGGTTAAGTTCGAATTCCGATGTCACTTTAAACTTGGGCAGCCAGACTTGGATTTGCACTAGTTCGTCGAACTTTACGGGGGATGTCACAGATGAGAGCCACTCTTGCAAGCGTTCTGGAGTGAATCTTTGTTCTAAAGTCTCCAAGTCCTCGGTGGTATCGGGCAACAGTACCACCATCGATAGAGTCTCTCCTCGGTAGGGCAACTCTAAAACTTGCCAACCTTCGACTTGGGTGTAGTCAAAATAATCTTTTTGGTACATCATCGGCACCTCAATCTCCGCTCCCGATGCAGTGGTAAACGTCTCATTTTGGGTGCGTTCGGGATCGAACGGAACCAGCCAATCCCCTTGAAAGTAAATCGCATTGGTGAGAACGAACCGCGTCTGCTCGTTTAGGATGTCCTTGCCGATGAGGTCTTGAATTTTATCTTGTGTTTGTTGGGCAACCCAAGCGTTTATCTGGTGGCGGCAGGCAACGGTATCGCCGATAAAATCAACGGTTTCGAGTCCGCTGTCATAGTACTGCTCGAGGAGGTTGAGAAACTGTGGCTCGAAAGATTCACCTTGCTGACCCCAAAGACGGTTAGCCGTCGAGAGTTGATAGAATGGGTCTTGTCGATCCCGAAAATGGTTGGCTGGAGTCGGGGGGGTTTCAACAGCGGCAATCAGTTGAGCAAAAGATGCGTGCAAGGAGTTTCGATCGAGAGAAAAGTGAAGAACTCGCGCCATTTCCAGTTCTGTTTCCCCTCTGGCTCCGCCGTAGGTCATCGCCAGGGCGGTGGAGATACTGTAGGGTGAAAAGAATAGATTTTCATTGGCTTTTTCCTGCCGCAGGCGATCGTAGAGGTCGAGAGCAAAAGCAGAGTTACCTTCAACGAGTTGGTTGATTTCTGCCGGTTTCTCGATGGCGGTTTCTTGGGAGAAGGTCGGACGAAGATGCACCCATGATGCGATCGCACTGAATGCAACAAAGAAAAAACCAACAAGCGAAAATTTCATCGGTAGTCACCAACCCTATCGAAAATGGAAATATGTTTTTTCGGTAGATGCGGACCAACCTAACGCACGATTCGCAAGCCGCAACCGTCATTCTCGGTATGGCTCTTGCCGTTGACGCTGAAGGAATTTTACAGTGGCGCGCGATCGATGAGAAAATCGCAAAAAATTGAACCCAAATTCCCCAACAACCGTAACACTAAACCGATCGTTGGTAACGGCTCAGGCTTTACTCTCGCTCGCATTATACAAAACAGAAGGTTCGACTATCTGCACGGAAGCACCGTCGTCCTCGATGGTTTAGCTATTCTAGCGCCTTGCGATCGCTCTTGTCCGATCGGGGGATATTTTCGGTCGTTTTCCGGCGACTGGCAAGTTCGGTTTGCCATCCCCCACCGCTTCTCGAGAGCCGAAGAACTCTTGCGAACGGAGAAATGCAACGAACTAATACAATTTAATCGTTCGGTCGTCAAAGGATTTGACAGAATAAGTATTTTTTGCAATGCTGATTTATCCAATCTATAATTTGACCCTCGAAGAGTGAAGTTAGCAACGCAAACGATCGTTCTAGATTTAAACTCCATCCATTTGGGGAAACCTCACTTTCCCGAATTCACCGGTGTATAACGATCTCAAGACAACGAAGATGGGGAAAAAATCTAGGAATAAAACAGCCAACCTTCTCTACCAACGGTTGCAAGAAGCATTACAGCAAGGAAGTCAGGTTTGGATCGAAGCCAGCGACCTGAGTTATACAGGAATTCCGATTAACTTAACGCCCGAGTTTGTCGAAATTTTGGTGCTCAATTCCGATCGAGAGGAGGAAGAAATCGATCTGGCTTACGAACGGACGATTTGGCTAGTTCGGCTCTCTGCTATTTTTGCCATCTCTTATCCGACAGAATATTGGTCGAAAGAACGGTTGGAGCGCTTGCTTAATGGCGAGATCGTCTCGGAATCGCCCGAGTGATTTTGGAGTAGTAGCAGAGCGATCGCTCCGGCGACGGATCTTTGACTTTAGGTTGAAAGCAGAACTTATCGCCATCTAACGCATCCTAACTTCTGCCGGATCGGGTAAGGGTACGGTGCGATATTCTCGATCGAGAATGCTAAAAAATGCTTTTACTTTCTGGGCAAACGGTTTGATGCTAAACTGCCGACCTCGATCGAAAGCGGCGTTTTGCATTTGAGAAAGGCGATCGGGATTTACCGCTAACTCGTGGGTATACTCGCACAACCGGTTAGTGGTATCGAACAGAAACCCCGACTGACCCGCTTCGATAATCTCTGGCTGACCTCCCCCATTGAAGGTAATCGGCACGCAGTAGTTTTGCATCGCTTCTACCGTTGCCATACCGAAATGCTCGCAACGCTGGGGATTCACTTCTCCCAATCCGCAGGCGTGCCAAAAAATACTGGCTCTGGCGTACCAAGATTTTAGCTCGGTTGAGGAGACGTTCGGCAACACGACGATCGCATCCTCGCTTTTTTGCACTCGCTTCAAAACGGTTTTTAAGTACGGATTGCCTGGGGTACTACCTCCTACCAAAACCAGTCGCCACCCCTCCATATCGGTGGGGTACACCGCTCGTAGCTTCAAAAATGCCTCGATCTCTTCTATCTGTTTTTTGCTGCCTCCCGCTTCAAATCGGGCCACCGATAAAATAATCTTTTCCTTGGGAAGTTCGACAGTCGTCATATCGACCGGAGGGTAGAGGAGAAATGTGGGTTCGAGATTCCACCGCCGTTTGAGCCATTTGATGGTGAAGTGACTGTTGGCAATCAGAAATGTATAATCATCGACGGCAAAATGAGTGTTTCTCCAACTATCGGGAAAGTGACAGAAAAATATCGAAATGGGCGATTTCGGTTGCACTTTTTCGAGTTGGTTGACATTTATAAAAATATCGCAATCTTCACTTTCTTTAGATATCGGATCGAACGGATTTTCCATTTCTGGACTTACCATCGATGAATCGATATTTGCCATCCGTCGTTTCTCGAAAAAAGAAAGAGGTATAATTTTAAGATGGCAGCGGGATAAATTGAGTCCGTACCAAGTTTCTAAATCGGAAATTGTGACGGGTTTATTGCCAATAAAAGTAATATCAAATTGATGTTGTAAAATCGATGCTAGAGTAGCGACGTATTTTTGACCGCCACCGACAAAATGGAGAGCATGGTCGTAAATATAAATTGAGAGTTTGCAATCGCCCGCGATCGATTGCAATCGTCTGCAAAATCGATCGGGAACGGGATGAGGATACAGTTCTATCAGCTTGACTTGCAATCGCTCGAGGATGGGTTCGATCGCTCTGAGATCGTGATGTTGCCATAACTTTTGCGCCCCGGCTAACAATGCATCGAATAAGCGTTCGTATTGCTTCTGTTTCGTAAAAACTGAAGTTTCGATGGCTTCAACAAATTGTTCGGGTTCGTGTTTGGCAAGATACAAAAAACGGTTGCGATTGCAAAAATATTCGGTTAGGGTATTGCCCTGACTCGATCCGCCATGAACGTGGTAGGCGATCGCCTCGGGAACGTACCCTAATTTCCATCCTTTCTCTCGACAGCGCTGGGCATAATCTACATCTTCAAAATACATGACAAAGGCTTCGTCAACTGCACCCACATCTACCAAGCAAGCCTTGCGAAACAATGCCGCCGCCCAACACAATCCTTCAACTTCTCGAGGGCGATCGTACTGCCCCTTATCGGGTTCTCCTAAACCGATATCGTCCCAGAAATAGTTGGGTAATTGACGATGACCGACACTATTAATTCTACCGTCTTTAAACTTTATTTTTCCGCCGACCGTTCCCATATTGGAATGCTTATTGAAATGGCGAAGCAGAGTCGATAGCCACTGAGAATCGAGAGCTGCATCGTTATTAATAAAGGCGATATATTCACCTTTTGAATGTTGAATTCCTAGATTTAAGGCTTTAGCGAAGTTGTTTTCAGAATTGATAAAGAGACGAACTTCTGGAAATGTCTGACGAACGTAATCTAATGAGTCGTCACTAGAACCGTTATCCACTAAAATTAAATCGAGGCAATCTCGGGGATAGTCCAGTTGTTGTAGCGATTCCAAACACTCTTTGAGATAGCGCAAGCCATTGTAATTAACAACGATCGCGGAACAAATTGGTAGATGGCTCATTTAAAATTCAAAAGGGCAACATGACCAACAACTCTATTGCCGTTCTCCCATCGAAAGGCGATCGGGTGTAGAACCATCGAAGTTCTCGAATGTGGGTTGTTGCATCTTTTTAAGTCGATCGATTTGGGTTTCTAACCGAGCAATGCGATCGGCTTGTGCGTCAATCAGTTCGAGGGCTTCTGCAAACCGATTCGTCAAGTCTGCCTGCAACTCTTTCCGGAGTTGCTGTTGATGTTGTTTCAAACCTCGCACGACGCGATGGTTTGCCCCATTGTAGATAGTTTGCTGCTCTAAAGAGGGTCGCAGTAACTTCCGCAGCAGACTTTTAACGGTAATAATTATTGCACCGAACTTTCTAGCAGAGGTGAGGGGAACGCTATAAATATCGCTACTGGCTTGCAATAGTTCCAAATCTTCTTGGAGTTCGCCATCCACCGCACCGTCGCCATTTCCCGTCAGCGAGGGCAGTTTTGCCGGACTCATTGGAGCGTGCAGCGTCTGGCGCAATCGTCGGACAATGCCTTCTTCGTCAATTCGATCGTAGTTCACGTTGGTCTTCCTCGCCCCTCACTGGAACTACGATAGCAGCCCGATCGAGCCGATGCAATTATTCGACGCGATCGAGCTAAAAATAGCCGTAGGATGCACAATTACGACGAGAATTCTCCCGCTCGACGGGAGGTAACAATCCGTAGCAGGAGCATCATTTCATTTTGGCGCAATATTACTCTAATTCAATCTGGCAGTCGTCTCCTACCATAAACCGCACTGCTTTCGGTCGCTTCGGTGCCACCCCCAACTTGGCGCGACGACCGATGAGACTATCGACAATCCGCTGGCGAACTCGATCGAGTTTAGCCCCTTGCAAAATTACGCTATGTTCGAGATCGATATCGATTAGGGTCGTATCGTTGGCAATACTGCTATAGGGACCGACAAAGCAGTTTTCCAGGTGGCAGTTTTCTCCAATAATTACCGGACCGCGAATGGAACAATTCGTAATCTGAGACCCTTCGCCGATGACAACCCGACCAATGAGTTCGGTGGACTCATCCACTTGACCGCTGACGGAAGTTTGCAGTTTTGTATCGAGAATAATCTGGTTGGCGCTGAGCAAATCGTCTTTTTTCCCGGTATCCAACCACCAGCCTTCGATGATTTTAGACTCGACGGACTCCTGATGGTCGATCAGGTTTTGAATTGCATCGGTAATTTCGAGTTCTCCCCGCGCCGAGGGTTTGATACGAGCGATCGCATCGTGAATCGTCGGTGCGAAGTAGTAAATTCCCACCAGGGCCAGATTCGAGGGAGGGTCTTTGGGTTTTTCGACCAATTGCAGAACGCGACCGTTTTCGTCTACTTTTGCCACCCCAAATGCCGTGGGGTTATCC
>NZ_JADEXN010000230.1 GCF_015207075.1 Zarconia navalis LEGE 11467 | reverse complement strand
AGATACATCTCGCGCAAACAAGTGTGGGCGATCGCCCCAAACCTAAGCCTACCCCATTTCAATGAGTTCTCCTTAAACCTCACTGGAACCGTGCAAATTTTTCATAGGCGATCGCATCAATTTTTAGATCGTGGGTTATTACACTAGTTCGATGTGCTCAAAGCCGCTTCGGAAACGCTTCCCAAGCCCACTGAACGAAGAAGCTGTTCCCAAGTTTGCTTCAACTCGGGATTATTGGGTTGCGCGAGGCGCTGCTCGAACAATGTCACGATCGTTTCTTGCCAAATTCCCGCCTCAGCATACAATGCGGGATAGGCTGCTGGGGTTTCTCCAGCCAGCTTTTGACTCAAGTTCGCATCGAGTTCGATTCGCTTAACCCATCCTTCGACGACGGGATTTACCGAACGATCGAGATCGTCGCAAATGAGGCTCACGTACCATTGATAGGGCTTACCGATTGTCAGCGGAGGCATATCTGCATCCGTGAGGGAGAAGCTGACGATTCCTGGAGCGATCGGTAGGGGTAAATTTTTGCGAACCATTTCCGTACCATCGTCTCCGGCAACGATTAGCTCTAGACTGTTACCCGAAGATGAGGGCACGTAGACGAGAAGGGTTGGGTGTCCCTGTGCAGTCAGCCCAATTTGCGAGTGAGGTGTAATGGCCATCAAGCTTTCACTATTGGACAGACACGTACCCGAACCTCGGCTGGCGCCTCCGGTGGTGCGGTACGGTGCATCTTCCCCAGGTGAATCAAAGTCGATTCCCGCGGCGGCGATCGCATTTGGGACTTCACCCCCATCAGCCCGAGGGGAGACACCACACAACAGCGCCAAGGATAAAGAGAGAGTCAAGGGAATTGTTTTCCAATTCACGATCGGATAACCTCATAAGTAAACAACAACAAGATATCTGTGGTTAGGTTCTCAAACACTGTTCCACTTACGGTTGCTGCCTTCATAAAAGAATTGAACATCTAACTTCGGATAAATTTCTCGTCTGAGAATTTTCTCGGAAATGCTTCTATCTTAAGCCTTCAAAGATATTCAATTCACGAACTTCGTTCGAATTATTGAGAATTTCTGTTTTATGAATTTAGTTAATTGACAGAAGAAATTCTCATTTGGTTTATAGCTCAATTGACTGCGATTTCAATTGTAGTTAAACTCTACAACACCCAATCACCTCAGTGATATTACAAATTTTACTCAGATATTTCTATAAAGATACTAGCAAAACTAAGTTTTTTTGGTAAAGATTATGTAAAGTGTTGCGATCTCAACACCCGATCGACTCTGAGATGTTGAAAACGATACAGAGCAGATTGCAAACACACGCTTGACTAGATTTTTGACGGTGAGAATTTGGGGAAAAATTGGAACTACTATTGCATCGCAAGCGCAATAGAACCGGAGAAATAGTCATTTTGACTATATTTAGGGCTGATTGCGGTAACGATGGCAATCATATTGTTTTCTCTCTACTCACAATATAACGCTAGGTTCTCTGAGATGGTATGAGTGGGCGAATACTTCACCTCAAATCCATAAATTTATACTAGATCCGCCTGCAGATCTAGCATTTAGCTTTACATCGGTATCAATTAAACAATCGATGTAGAAACGATCGGCAATTGCCGAAAAAATAACGAACTCTTTCAGATTTACTTACAAATTCAGTCCGTACTTTTACAGGCTACTTGCTTGTTGTCTGTCTTGTTTTGCAGCAGAATCAGCGTAGATATCAGCTAATAAATTAAGATCGAGTTGTACGATCTAAAAAATAAAAGTTGATTGCTATACAATTGAATAAAAATAAAAGATATTACCTAAGCGTTAACCGCGATCGACAGAAATAAAGTGTAGGCACAAATAATTTTATTCTATTCTCATTTAACAATTTCTTATAGCAGTTTTTATTTTTTAATAAGAACTAAATTTTCATCACTTTCGCGAAGTACATAATCACTAAGATTACATGCATTTTGCTGACAAGTCATCTCAGCAATTCCAGAGGAATAGCCTTTTAAAAAAGAACGAAACTCAGATAATTTGATGGGAGTTTTGGTTTCAATGCCCCCGGACATAAGCGCAACCAAAACGGTGAAAATAAAAGCTTTAAATAAGATTGAAAAGTGAGAAACTGGTTCGGTTCGCTCTAACATAACTCTGACTCTCGAATGCGACATTAAATATTGCGCTACTCATTCTAAATTCAAACGAACGAGTTGAACAATTTAGATTGACTTCCAAACTTATAATGGAGAATGTGTTTAGTGCAGCGCCGATAAATTACCTTCGATAACGATATTAGAAGGGTGACCATCAGTCGATTACCAGTAATGCCAAGAGAGTGAATAGATAATAACCGAGAGGAGTTTAGGAACGATCTCGATCGCGCCTTGGGGCTAGCACTGCAACATTGCTTTTAACTCTATTCTTCTATTGTCTCGTATTTTTACGGACGCTGGAGTGATGTTCATCGCTGTCAATCCGCGATCGCGCGGAGAATATTTTGCGATCGAAGTCACACAATCCCTCAAATAGCCCTTTTCTGTAAGACTCCCACTTTCCGGAGTCTTACCCTGATTCTCTCGTTAGGTATCGTTGGCTATAATAACGGAATTTCGTCAAAATCTCGGAAAGTGATACAAGAGCGAACTTAGCTCGATAGCTATCTTATATCCCTTGTCGAAGGCTGTATGTCCAACGTAAACAACGTCGGGTGCATCGCGGCCTGCATAATCCTCGCTAACGTCCATCGGCTGTGGAGACCGGCAAGCGTGGATGCAGACTTGTTGCTTATGCACGCCCTAACCTGGATTTGCACGCCCTAACCTGGATTATTCACCAAACGCGCTCACTCCCGATATCGAGTCAACCTCGCGCAAACAGACTGTTTTTCGGGTAAATTCCCAGATTGTTGGTGGGTAAAGGCGATGGCGCGATTTTCGTCAAACGATCGTGAATAATGCAGGCTAAGTGGTGATTCTTAGACAAACGACAAACAAAAGAAAAGAGCGATCCCGAATATCGGAAATCGCCCCTGGTGTAGTTTTATGAGTTCTCTCAGAAATAGGACTCAGATGGTAATGCGAAATGAAATGCCTTAGAAAAAGTGGGAAGAATGTAGGATCTCCCACATCTCTTTGCGATCGATTCAGGACAAAATCAAGCGATCGCCGCCATTTTTACGTCATTGTTATTAATCAACTCCTGCAATTCTTCGGAATCGACGGTTTCTTTCTCAATCAGCATTTTTGCGATTTGGTCGAGAAGATGACGGTTTTCGAGCATCACCTGTTTGGCTCGCTCGTAAGCTTGGTCGACCAGGCGACGTACTTCTTCGTCGATGGCGGATGCCGTCTCTTCGGAGAAGTCCCGTTCGGCAGAGATTTCCCGACCGAGGAACATATTCC
Source organism: Zarconia navalis LEGE 11467 (assembly GCF_015207075.1). Lineage (GTDB taxonomy): Bacteria > Cyanobacteriota > Cyanobacteriia > Cyanobacteriales > Geitlerinemataceae > Zarconia > Zarconia navalis. The sequence goes on along the minus strand of NZ_JADEXN010000230.1, from coordinate 4,368 downwards.
CTTGCTGGCGACCGAGGGTTACCGGACCGAGGCGATCGCTCATACCGAAGCGAGTCACCATTTGTCGCGCCACGCGAGCCACTTGCTGCAAGTCGTTAGACGCGCCAGTTGTCACTTCTTCATCACCGAAAATAATTTCTTCAGCAATCCGACCGCCAAGGGCAACGGCCATCTGATTTTGCAAGTAAGACCGGGAATACAAACCCGAATCCATCCGCTCTTCGCTGGGGGTGAACCAAGTCAGACCGCCAGCGGCACCGCGCGGGATGATGCTGATTTTCTGAACGGGGTCGTAATCGGGCATCAGCGCGCCCACTAAAGCGTGACCGGCTTCGTGGTAAGCCACCAGAGACTTGCGCTTCTCGCTCATCACCCGATCTTTCTTCTCGGGGCCAGCTAAAACGCGATCGATGGCATCGTTGACTTCATCCATCGAGATTTCCGTCAAATTACGGCGGGCGGCGAGAATCGCGGCTTCATTCAACAGATTGGACAAGTCTGCCCCGGTAAAACCAGGAGTTCGACGGGCAATTTTTTCGAGGTCTACATCCATCGAGAGGGTTTTGCCCCGCGCGTGGACGTTGAGGATTTCCAGGCGACCGGCATAGTCAGGGCGATCGACCACTACTTGGCGATCGAAACGACCGGGACGCATCAGCGCCGCATCGAGCACGTCGGGACGGTTGGTGGCTGCGATAATGATGATTCCGGTATTACCCTCGAAACCATCCATTTCCGTGAGCAACTGGTTGAGGGTCTGCTCGCGCTCGTCGTTACCGCCACCCAAACCGGCACCGCGCTGGCGACCGACAGCATCAATTTCATCGATGAAGACGATGCAGGGGGCGTTGGCTTTGGCCTGCTCGAACAGGTCGCGGACGCGGGACGCACCGACCCCGACGAACATTTCGACAAACTCAGAACCGGAGATGGAGAAGAAGGGAACCCCGGCTTCGCCAGCAACGGCTCGTGCCAAGAGGGTTTTACCAGTTCCGGGAGGGCCTACCAGGAGTACCCCTTTAGGAATTTTCGCGCCCACAGCGGTGAAGCGATCGGCATTTTTGAGGAAGTCTACAACTTCATTGAGTTCGAGTTTAGCTTGCTCGATACCGGCCACATCGCCGAAGGTCACTTGGGTTTGCGGTTCCATCTGCACTCGGGCTTTGGACTTGCCGAAGTTCATCGCTTGGCTGCCCGGACCGCTTTGAGCGCGTCGAAGCAAGAAGAACAAACCGACGAGCAGCAGAATCGGGAAGAACAAGCTGCTCAGGGCGCGCAACCAGAAACTATCATCGTTTTGGGGCGTGACTTTCACATCCAAGTCGTGCTCGGTCAGAATGCTAATCAGATCGGGATCGTTGGGTAGGTTCACGATCACCTTACCGCTGCCTGCGGGATCGGTGTACATCGCTTGAGTCCGATCGGAACTGATGCTTACCGTACCTTCAATTTGGTCAGTTTGAACGGCTTGAATAAAGTCGCTATACTTACTCGTTTGTTTAGTTTGGGGTTGTCGATCGAAAAAGGCTGTTGCTAAAGCTATGACGACGATCGCCAGCAACGCGTACAGACCTGCATTTCTCCACCGCTTATTCACCGGGGTCTATCCTCCTATTGTTTCTGGGAGCTTGGACTTTAATAATAAGTCTTTTAATCTATGTTAATTTATCTTAACGTGATGTTTGCAATCGTGCTAATTGAGAATTCGGAAATGTCTATTGAAGGCGGAGAGACTCTGAAGATGAGGAGATGGAGAGACGCACAAAAGAATTAACTCACCAATTGTCAATAGTCCGTTTGCTCTCCTTGTGTCTTCTCTGTCTCCCCTACCGTCCCAGCTAGACATTTCCGAAGTCGATCGACATACATAAGGACATTGGGGTAGCAAAAATAAGAGGGCGGGCAGGAATTATGAGAACAGATGAGGACGGTGTGGATCGGTACGATCTCGACGACGCTGTTGGTATAGGCAATCGCATCAAACCCTTTGACGACCTCGGGAGTCCAAGGAACCTCCATCACCGTTTGCTGCTGTTGTAAGGTGTCCAAAAGCCGCGTTCGCATCAGTCCGGGCAAAATTCCCGCTTCTAAAGGGGGCGTCCACCAACACCCTTCTCGCCATCCCCAGAGGTTACCGGTACTCGTTTCTAGCCAATTGCCCGCATCGTCGGTGAGAATAGCTTCTTTGGCATTGTGTTTTCGCGCCCCTTGTAGTGCGAGCCATGCAGGGAGGTAATTACCTGTTTTCCACACCGGAAGCGAACGGCGAAACTGCGGTTCGCAAGCCAGCCAGGCCACAATTCCCTGTTGCTGCCGTCGGGTTAAGTCCGGTGGCAGCGATCGCCCGGTTATCCATTCTCTACCATCAGGAAAAATCGCCACCCGCAACACCGGATAGCGATCGCTCAAGACTTTCGCGCCATGGCTGGTGCGTTCCCAATCGGGTTCGGACCAGCCAAAAACTTCGATCGAAGCGAGAAGCCGATCGCAATGTTTCTGCCACTGAGTCAAGGAATGTTTCAGGGTGCGATCGTACACCCGCAACGTGGTAAACACCGTCGCCCCATAAAGTAGGCCCGGATCGGTAATGTCGAGTTCCAGGGTATTGGCCGAGCATAGCCTGCCGTCGTACCAAAATATTCGATCGTTCACCCTAATTTAAGTCATAACGCTTTGGTGAAACTCATTCTAATCGCGAATGAGACCGGACTCTTCTGTGCGATCGATTGTCGTGCCGCCGCTGTGGGGGTTAACCTAGTGCTGGATTTTTCTTGCAAGTAGAAAAAACGTTTTGGGCATTGATGGGTTCCGAGATTGGGAAAAGCTGAGAATGACCCGTTCACCCTCGATTCTCTCGATCGGGTTCGGTGACACAATGGTAAACGAGCCAACCCTTGGAAAGCTTCAGCAATGGAGTAACCTTTGAAATTTCGCAAGAAGTCTTAAATTTTTAAATTTCAATTGGAGGACGCGCAACTGAATCATGAATACCAATATTGGTAAGTATTTGGAGCAATATACCATCACCCGCCCCCAGGAAGTCTTGCTGGTGACGGCACAAATTGAAGGCCAAACCGATCGTATTGCTATTTTTAAAGGCTTTTCGAGTTCTTTGATGCGATCGACGGCTTTCGATCCCGAGATTCCCGTTCTGCCAGATGAGGCGGAAATTCTCTCCATCGATCGGGTCGCCAGTCCCTATCATCCTGACAATCCTCAATATATCGAAAAAGGTTTGACCTGGGAAACCATGCAACCACTACTCGATCGTGCGGGAATTCGCGTCTGAGGTCGAGTTCGGCGATTAATTCGTTATTAACGATCGATGGCTGAGTAATATTCCATCAGCACCGCTTCGGCTTCCGCTAAATCTTTCCCAAAGGCGATCGCCCCATCCTCGTGACCGGCCATCACCAACATTTTCCGTTCTCCCAAGTCTTCTTCCTCGAACAAGCGCCACATCTCCCGCGCCATCTCCGGCGTACCGTAGGGAACCTCTCGCCTCGTAGTGGGAACTCGACCCAAAAGTTGCTGCCACAGGGGCCCGTTGTGAACGTGAATAATTCCAGTCACCCCAGGTTGCTGGGTATAAATTGAAGCGTGGGTGAGAGATTCCGACGATGCTTTCACCGGGCCGGTACAAGTCAACTGGTTTTGCCCTAGGCTGAAGTCCGTAACCACCGTATAGTGTTGGGGTTTGAGGTGGGGTAAGTGTCCGGTTTGCGTCCCAGACACGATAAACCGATGGGAATTCTCCAGGCGAACGCTAATATTACCGAACCCGATGCCGCAGTCGTACGCGCCGATGAGTCCTAGAGCGTACAGGCGATCGCGAACCACCATCAAATCCTCGAGACGATCGCGCGGCGGCGGTTCTCCCGAAATCCACTCGCAGCAATATTTAATCGTACCTTCATCAATCATCATCGATTACCATCATCACATCCATCGCTTGCCACAGCAGTGGGGTCGATTGCCAGGGAGTTCCTGTCAATCCCAAAATATTACTGATGTGGACGGTGGCACCGTAAACAAGAGCGATCGCCATTAGCTTGGCATAGGTAGAACTCCAGGGGTTTTGAAGAGCCGATCGAATGAGGTGATTGACAGACATAATTCCCAGTTTGCGACGATCGCAGCCCAAGTGCCGAACTTTCTTCAACCCATGGCAAAAGACTCTAACGCCTCGTGCAACTCCTGTTGTGCTGCCCGACGTTGGTAGCGGTGTTCCGCTTTTTGGTAAAGCTGGCGAACTTGTTCCAGGCGCGCCCGACTGTGTTGCAGCGTTTTTGAATCTGGCGCTTTTAAATATTGCTCAAACGTCAGTTGTTCTACTCGAACGAGGCGATCGCGCAGTTGCTGGGCGTC
>NZ_JADEXN010000229.1 GCF_015207075.1 Zarconia navalis LEGE 11467 | reverse complement strand
TTTCCGATCGCTGCGACCGCAACCTTGACGGGGTTCTCGCTCCGATTTGCAGGCGAGGGCAGATCTTCAAACGTTTACGTCTTCACTGAATTTTTTTCTCCATTTTCCATGCAGGTGCAACGGCAATCGAACGGGCAAATCATTACTCTCAACACGGAGTTGGGGGGGGGTGGTGAGGGGAAAATTTACGCGCTCGATCGAGATTCGACTCTGGTGGCGAAGGTGTATCACAAACCGACTTCAGCAGCCGAGTGCAAGCTGAAGGCGATGCTGCTTCATCCTCCTTACGATCCCGATGCGGCGGCAAATCGCGTCTCCATCGCTTGGCCGGTGGATTTACTGATCCGAGGGGGAAAAACGGTGGGGTTTTTGATGCCTCGCGTAGACGGGATGCGGGCGGTTCACGATTTCTACAATCCTAAAACTCGGCGCGATCGCTGTCCCTTTTTTAACTATCTCTACCTGCACCGCACGGCCCAAAATCTGGCCGTGGCCATCAGTCGCTTGCACGGCTGCGGTTATGTTGTCGGGGATGTGAACGAATCGAATATTTTGGTCAGCAAGAGGGCGCTGGTGACGCTCGTGGATACGGACTCGTTTCAAGTGCGCGATCGCCGCTCGAATGCGGTGTACCACTGTCCCGTGGGCAAACCGGAATTTACCCCCCCGGAGTTGCAAGGTAAAACCTTTCGCAACCTCAAGCGCACCCCCGAACAGGATCGCTTCGGTTTGGCGGTGCTGATTTTTCAACTGCTGATGGAAGGAACTCACCCCTTTGCCGGGGTGTATACCGGCCGCGGCGACCCCCCAGCGATCGAGGTGCGGATCGCGGCAGGGCATTTTCCCTGGGGCGATTGTCCTGCGGACACGCTTCGCGAACGTCGGGTGCCCTACCGTCCCACACCCGTCGCCCCGGCGTTTGAGGTGCTGCATCCGAAGTTGCGGCGTTTGTTTTTGCAATGTTTCGAGAACGGCCATCGCTATCCTGCCGCTCGCCCGGATGCCCTGGCATGGGTCGAAGCACTTGACGTTGCCCAACGGGAATTAGTGACCTGTTCGGTTAATCCCCAGCACCGTTACGGCAAGCATTTGAGTTGCTGTCCCTGGTGCGATCGAACTCGTCAGTTGGGAGGGCGCGATCCGTTTCCCACCCAGGAAAATCTGGCTCGATCTCGCCGGTTGCCGCCCCCTGCTCCCCGGCGCAAGGTCGTTCGTCCCGAGCCGGTTCGCTCTGCAGTCATCCCGAGTATTACCCCCATTCGTCCGGCAGTGGCATTCATACCGCAATTTCATAGCGTTCCGGGTACGAATGTCGGCGGGTTGTGGCAGCAAGTCGTTCAGTGCAAAAACGATCTGTTTGCTGGGTGCGTGGTGCTGCTGGCAACGGCGATCGGCGTGGTCTATTGGTCGGCGCAGTCGCCTCAAACGACAGCAGACGGAGCGGCGTATCTGCCTGGGGAGAATGGGGCGGCACAAAATGCCGTGGCGAATATCTCCTCGGACGGGATCTCAGCTTCGGGCGCGGATGACTCCCCGTTGGTTTCGATCGAGCGGCTGAAGGTACATGGCGATCGCGTAGAAGCCGTGGCACTGGCGACCGGCGGTCAAATCTGGGCGAGCAGCAGTGGGGATGGGACGGTGAAAATCGGTAGTGTCTCCCAAGGGAAAGTAACGCAATCGATTGAGGGAGATCGTCTTGGTGCGGTGGCGTTCGGAACCGACGATCGCACTCTTATTGGCGGAACCGTCGGCGCGGTGGACGTGTGGCAGCTTCCTGACGGGACTCTCGAGGATATCAAACCCGTCGGTCTCGATGAAATCCAAGTGGCAATGGTGCGATCGTCGGGTGAAATTTGGGTCGGTGGCTCTCTCAATGGGAAATTAGCGTTGTGGAATGCCTCGACCCAGCAAGTTGCCCAATTGTCTCCGAATACGGGCGATCGGGTGGCAGCTTGGAGTCGGGACGGCAAAACTTTGGCAACGGTGGGTCAGGGGATTCAGGTGTGGGATTTATCGACGGGCAAACTGCACCGCACTCTCGAAGCAGATGTTTCGGACACCATCGAAGCCGTGGCGTTGAGTCCCGATGGTACGATCGCTGCGAGTAGTCGGGTCGATGGCAATACGATTCAATTCTGGGCGGTTGAGACGGGCAATCTCCTCCACGAAGAACCCGCCCGCAATATCGGTGCGATCGCCTGGAGTCCGGATGGGAAGAGCCTAATCGCTGGAGAAAAGGACGGCTCGATCGAGATTTGGCAAGTTCGGTTCGACTAGGCTTGCTCGATCGTGTCGCTAGCAGTCCGCCACACTTAATTTTGACGGGTCATTTCGGAGGAGCATCCCGCTCTCGGTTGTCCCGACCGGACGGAGTAGTCACAGGGGCGCTACCCCTTACCCCGACCGATCGCGATCGATGCGTGGAGTCCTAGCAAGCAATGAGGGTATCCGATCGCCCCAGCACCCGCCGATCTTCGTCATCGAGTTCGACGGGAATGCCGCTGCGGATTAATTCGATAAAGTCTTCGTTGGGAACCATCATACACAACAGGTACAATCGCTCTTTTCCCATATTCCAAATTTCGTGGGTTCCCGTCGGCGGAATTAGCAAGCTATCCCCGGCTTTAATGCGTACCACTTTACCATCGCAGTGGGCGACGCCTTCTCCTTTGAGGACGAAAAACATTTCCACCGCAAGTTGATGGCGATTGGGAGGCGTTTTCCCACCCACATCAAAAATTTCGACGCAAACGGCAAGGGACATATTGGCCGACTGGGGATCGAAGACGATCGCCAATCGGTTTGTATCCTGGGGACTAATCCGAAACGCTTGGTAGTCCTGACTAGATTTTGCAATCGCGATCGTACAACATTCCATCATTCGTATTTTTCTCCCCGAAATCTTTACGATTGAGTCTTTGCTCGATCGAATGCTGACAAAAAGCACCCAGAATCGGTAACAAACCCAAAGCACTGATTAATGTTATACACCGTTGCCAACCAACAATAGTCAGGAGACGTTGTTGCCGAACAATCTTTAACAAAAATACAATCGTAGCCTAAAAAATTAGCATCTTGGAGGGTCGCCATGACACATTGATCGGCATTAACTCCGGCAAATAACAAGGTCGTTTTTCCCAGGTTCCGCAAAATACTATCGAGGGGGGTGTCCCAAAAGCCACTCATGCGATATTTATCGACCCGAATATCCTCTGGGGCAATTTCGAGTTCGTCTACGACAGCGGCAGCCCAACTGCTTGCCGTCAAAACAGGAGCGCCATTTTTGGGTAATGGGTCGGCTAAACCCACCCCCGTTCCAGTTGGATTGTAAACGTGACGCAATCCGGCACTAATATTGAGTAAATCCGGCCGATTTCCCCAGTTGAGCCAAATAATGGGAACTCCCACATTTCGCATTTGAGGTAACAGTTTGTTAAGGGGATCGATCGGGTGGCGAGCTGGTGTAACATCCACACCAATATGTGACAACCAGCCATCTCGATGACAGAAGTCATTTTGCATATCGATGACGAGAATGGCGGTCTTCGCTAAGTCGAGCTTGAGGGTTTTGGTCTCGGTTTCGAGAACGATCGATCTCGGGGGAAGGATGGGGCGAGTCAGATCGGCCGTGCGATCGTCTACCATCCAGGCATTGGGAGGAGTGCCCAATATTTTGAGGGAGCGATTCATAAGCGATTCGACGAACGTCGGGCTGAATTTGAGGAGCGTTTGAGAAAGGAATAAGTGGATCGTTTGTTGGCTTTAATCTAAGTTAAAAGATAACAGTAAATTGAAATTTCAATTATAAAAAAATATAAAAAAATTCTCGAACTCTATACAAGTGGGAGAGTTCGAGAATTCGATTGGAAAAAATTTGTTTTTCTATCTACATCCAAAAATCAACGATCTAAAATCCAGAGATTGAAAGCTTTCATACAATTTTAGGCTTTCAAAAAATGGTCAAAATTTGGTTTGAAATTCTGATATATAGTAGCCGCAACCTTTAACGACAGTGCTTTGGCGCTCGAGCTTTGTAATATGAGCGAGTTCCTTAATTTTTAAAGAGGTTTTCTGGGATTGCTTGTTCGTCGGCTCCTCGCATCGAGTATCCATCCGATGTCCGCTGGGTTTGCAGCCTTGGCGATTTTCTTTCATCAAGCGATTGAAAGTTCGATAAGGCATATAATGCAAGGGGTTGTACCCACCAAAGCGGAGAATTAGAAGACAAGCCCAAGAATATTTACCAGCTAGAATGGCTTCAACAACTTGGTCGTATTGCTCGCGAGTCATGATTTTCGAGAGTCGCTCGCTGTCAAATGAACTTTGATAAGTCATGATTCTGCACACCTAAACTTTTGGTTAGTCCTACTGTTTGTCGCTTGTTGATTGCCTGGGTTCTTTAAAAAATATTAATCAGAAGCTAGACTTCTTTGCGGCTACTACTTGTTAGAAAACTTTTACCGCGATTTTTGAGAACTCGCGCTCGAAGAAACTAAAAATTAACCCCACCTTCTTTTAACTGACGGAGGGGATCGAGCAAGACATCGACTATTCGGCGTCGCCGAATAACGATTTCTGCATCCGCAGTTTGTCCCGATTTAAAATTAATTTTTGCGCCTTCTTCGGTCACGTAATTTCGCGCTAATTCAATTTCAACTTCGAAAACTTCCCCCATTTCCGGCAGAGATTCGGAATCCGGAGCGATCGAGGCAACCGTTCCTTCTACTAAACCGTATTCCTGAAAGGGATAAGCATCGAACTTGATTTGCGCGGGCATTCCCACTTCGATAAATCCCGCTTCCCGATCGGGCAGTTTGGCCGATAGCACCAAAGGCGCTTCCTCTGGGGCAATTTCGGCGATCGTCTGTCCCGGTTGCACCACTTCACCGCTGTGGTTGAGATGGAGTGCCAGAATGACTCCATCCACCGGAGCGTAAAGGAAGCGTCGCTCCAACTTCGCTTCGGCACTAGAAAGTAAATTACTCGTTTGTGCCATTTGGGCTTCGATCCCAGCGATCTGGATTTCGAGTTGGTGAACCTGCTGCTGAATTTCGAGCTGAGTTCGTTCCCCTTCTGCTTTCTTCTGAGCCAGTTCGGCATACAGTCGATCGGCTTCGGCTGCTGCTTGTTCGAGCCGGCCATGGTTTTCGCTGATGCGAGATTGACGATCTCGCAGGTTTTGTTCGATATCGAACACTCGTTCGGAGGCGACGGTTTCATCGTTCAATTCGGTTCTCAACAACGCATTTTGGCTGTTGAGAAGATCTTGTTCCGCTTGAAACAATAAATCCCGAGAGATGGCTCCCCGCTCGACGAGGGGTTGAAGTCGATTCAGGCGCTCTTGGTTTTTCGAAACTTGCTCTTGGAGTTGCTCGCGCAGTTGTCCCGCTCGTACCGGTAGGGGATCGATACGATTTTTTTGGGTTTCCATCGCGCCGAGTTCGGTTTGCAAACCCTCAATGGTTTGCTGCGTAATAGCCGCATTTGTCTCGGCTTGGGCGATGGATGCTTCTTGCGCTTGAAGGTTGGCGCTCGATATTGCAGCTCGAGTTTGAGCCTCCAAACGCAATCGATCGATGGAACCTTGGGTTTGCATCAGCTCGATTTCATAGGCACTCAGCTGCTGCGAGAGCCGTTCTACCTCAGCGATCGCAAGCTGGGTATCGAGTTCGGCGATCGGTTGACCGGCTTTGACGGTATCCCCTTCTTTGACCGCTAGATAAGCAACTTTTCCCATCTCTACGGGGTGAATTTTGTGAACGTTGCCTTGGTATACTAGCTCCCCTCGCGCTTTACCGACTTCGTTAATTTCGCCGTACCAAGCCCATGTGGTAAAGACCGCACAAAATGCTAAACCGCCCAACATGACTTGGCGCGGAAATGCAGCTGTGGGTTGTTCGAGCAAGTTTTGTACCGAACCCGACCAATGGGGTGCCCGATCGCTCGAAGCGGCTTTTTCGGGAGTAGATGCCTCAGACTTGTTGGAGGTTGAGCCGGGAAACTGAGGAAGGATGCCCGCAGCAGTTGGAAGACCTCCATAAATAGCCGTGGCTCGATCTCCAATGTCGATCGTTCCATCTCGCTCGAGGGATTCTTCCGATGAATTTAACTCCCGCAAAAGGGGGCGTTTGGATAATTTCTCCTCATTTTTGGGTTTGGAGCCAAGGGAGCGAAATTTGGGTTTCATAATCGGAGTATTCCTGTCGGCATCTCTGGCAAGACTTGTCCGAAGTCATCGATCGAATAGAGTTGAACAGCGGTTTTGGTTCTGAAATACGATCGGGCGATCGCGCTGTAATTTCCTTCCGTAGTATTACGGATATCTGCAGTGCAGCCTTGCCTAGTGCTAGGCTAAGTGAATTTTCTGAAAGCCTCTGCCATTTTGGCAATTTTGCAACTTGTCTTTGCAGAATCTTTAAAAATGTCTCGATCTAACGATCGTTCTCAGTTACTTTATTAAAGTTTTGGTAAAGATCGAAAATCAATATTTACATTTGTCAACATGCATGAAGGCAGTACACAAGAATTTATATCTTGTCAAGAAGAGTGACACTCTCTTTTTCCGATGGGAGAAGCATCTCAATTACGTACGAGAGAAAGATCTCGATAACGAACGCTCGTTCGGGATGGGTCGGTTGCGATAGATCGAGATACGAGTTTGTCGAACGAGCGTTGGAGAGACCCCATAGGAACCACGGTTGACAAGCTAAGCAATTTTTCAGGTTTCAAGCCAGCAGACTCGAGTCCGACTAAACCCATGAGCCATGACGATTTGACTCTTTTTCTCAGGGGATGTGGGGGAGCCTCCCTCCAAGAACCGGTTTTCGATGAACGATTGGAGTGTTGACAACACCTATCCCACCTTAACTTGTCACCGATGATAGGAACTAATGCGATCGAATCGCGAAAAAAAGCTGAGTGACTGGAGATACTTGCCACCAGAACTCAGCTCTAAAAAATATATATTGTAAGGCGAGATTTCACGCCAAACCTCGATCGAAATTATCGATCGACCGAACCCATAATTACATCGATACTGCCGAGAATGGCGACCAAATCGGCGACCTTAGCTCCTTTCAAAATATGGGGGACAACTTGCAAGTTATTGAAGTCCGCCGCGCGAATTTTCCAACGCCAAGGAAAGATATTATTATTGCCAATCAGATAAATTCCCAGCTCACCTTTGCCCGACTCCACGCGAACGTAATGTTCTCCTTCGGGAATCTTAAATGTGGGGGGAATTCGCTTACCCAAAAACTGGTATTCAAAATCATTCCACTTCGACTTGGGACCTTCGGCAATTCGCTTGGCTTCCAAATTTTCGTACGGGCCTCCGGGCAATCCGTCAAGGGCTTGGCGGAGAATTTTCACCGATTCGCGCATCTCGCGAACCCGAACCACGTAGCGCGCCATGCAGTCTCCTTCCGTTGCATACTGCACGTCCCAGTCCAAGTCATCGTAGCATTCGTAGCGATCGACCTGGCGCAGATCCCACTTCACCCCCGAGGCTCGCAGCGTCGGTCCAGAGAGTCCCCAATTAATCGCTTCTTGGCGACTTATCGTGCCGATTCCTTCTACCCGACGGCGAAAAATGGGGTTATTGGTAATCAGCTTTTCGTACTCATCCACTTTGGGATAGAAGTAGTCGCAAAAATCGCGACACTTATCGACCCAGCCGTAGGTCAAATCTGCTGCCACGCCGCCGATACGGAAATAATTATTATTAATCAACCGTTGACCCGTCGCTGCTTCCCACAGATCGTAAATCATTTCCCGCTCTCGGAAAATGTAGAAAAAGGGAGTTTGTGCCCCCACGTCCGCCAAAAACGGTCCGAGCCACAGCAA
>NZ_JADEXN010000228.1 GCF_015207075.1 Zarconia navalis LEGE 11467 | reverse complement strand
CCCTACAATACCCTCGATCGCAGCTATACCTTTCAAACAGCGATCGAACCGTTCCCCGTTCCCAATGATGGTTACTTCTTCCTGAATATGGGTTCGATTTTGTCTTTCGCGAATACCTTTTTCTTTCCGATGGGTTCCCAAAATTCCAATGCCGATCCAATAATACGAGCGGCAATGGGAGTCGTCCGCAGTCTGAGCGTATCCTCATTCGCGACGGCGGAACTCGAGCAGGCCGATGTTTTTCTGGTGTTGTCTCCGGCAACGGAAAAGCTCGACGGGGAAGATGGAGAAACCTTCGGGGAGACAGTGACACCATAATTGGGACATACCGAAGACTCTCAGACGGGATAAATACCCGTACTTTGCTCCGGTGGGTTCACAATTATTCATGACATTCACTCTCCTCGAGCTTTCTCCATTAAAAGCAAAAAGCATTAGCCCTGAAGGGACTAAGAGGTTTCTCGGAGCGATCTGTCATCGATTTGTAACTAAATGTTGCGAAATAATCGATTCTTGTGTTACGATTTATATCAACGGTTGACAACAGGAAAGTTACTCATCATGGAAAACCAAGAAACGAAATTCGGCTTCACTCAATTCGCGGAAACCTGGAACGGTCGCTTGGCCATGCTCGGTTTCGTCATCGGTCTTGCCACTGAGTTGATCACCGGCAGCGGTATTCTCTCTCAAATCGGCTTGATGTAATCGAGAAACACTTTGCAATCTCGAACTCGATTCAAATAGCTTAGATCTACGATCTACAAAGAGGCGCATCCTAGATGCGCCTCTTTCTGATTTCAAGTTATAGTACTGCAGGCAGGAGATAGATCCGGTAAACAGATAAGCGCACCATCGTAGAAAGTCTTACCCAGATTTAGTTCTAAGTATCAAAACCTGCTCTTGCCCCAATATACCGCAACCATTGAAGATCAATGCGATCGGTTTTACCAGACTTCCTTGCGCTCTAACCGTCGAGATTTGTGACCGAGAGTATCCATCCCCAGCCGCACGCTACACAAGACATAATAAAACCAAATATGGTGAATACCTAAAAGCGAGCTTTGGGTATTATTTACAATCAGAAGCAAGATAAAGATAATCAAATAAAAAATGGCCTCTGGTTCTCGTGTTTGACTCATATACTTAATAGCTAAACCAATATTGAGCATCAACGAAGCAACAAAGAGAAATAAGCCGACCATTCCCAAATCGGCAAATAAATCGATAAATCCATTGTGAGCGTGGTGCGCCACCCAACCGTAGCCATCAGATGCCACTTCATAGGCGGGGTTATCTTCTCCTCGCCAATCTTGCCAAAATCCATGGAAGCCGAAACCGAGAATTGGACTGTCCCGTACGACTTTACCAATCACTTTCGTCCACAGGGGAACTCGTCCGGTGAGGGTCATATCTTTCCCCAACACATCGACCACAATATACTCTAAGTTCTCCGTCACCAGAATAGTCGTGCCGATACTAATTGCCATAAAAATTACGATGATGGCATAAGCCCACTGAAAGCTCAGTCGCTTGATGAAGCGTAGAATTAATAACGCCGAAAATAGAGCCACTAAAGTTACTTTTGCTCCTGCCGAGTTAGTGTTCTGCATAATCAGCATTGAAACGAGCACCATCAAAACGGAAGGAACTCTTTCTTTGGGATTATTGGCCGCGCGAACGTACCAAAAAACGGCATTCAATCCCATTAACGCGCCGAGGGGATTGGGATGGGCCAAAATGCCCCGCCAGCCTTTACCGACAACCCCGACAGACGGAATGGCAAGGGAATAAAACAAACTCAATCCCGTAATAATTCCCGTACTCCAGCGTAGTAACGTGGCGATTTGCTGCCAGGTATATTTTTGGGCGATATGGGCAGCTAAAGTCGAAACGACGAGCAATGCCAAACTTGCTTGTAAGGTGAGTAAGGGCAGCTCTGACCAAAACGCTGAAAACCCGACTAATCCTAGCAATATTCCTAAAAAAGGATTGGCAAATAATAACAAAAAACTGCGAGCAAAATCGCGAAACCAAAATTTAAGAACGAAGACCGATACACCGTAGCTCACAATTTTCATTAGAGCTGAATTTAGGCTGAGATTATGCAACATAAAGTCACTCGGATGTAACCAAACAAATGGCTTAATCGTCAAGTAGGGAATGACAACTAAAATGGCAACACTCAAGCCCACAGCGAGGCGATCGGTCACGTTTTTAGGACTAGCATACTGAAATGCAAGTAAAATAAAAACAAGACCAATTCCCAAAATTAGACTCAAAAATATCGGATCGGCTAGCAGCGCTTTCACGATGTTCCTCTCGTATAATCTCGCGACATTAAAATACGAATAACCTCAAAGCGCACAAGCTTGAAGTATACTGAGAATAAGCTCTTTTTAAAGGGGTGTTCGAGCGCGTAAAATGAAGACGAGCCATCTATCATAGCCTAGTTTTTTTCAGGAAATCGTAATTGAAACGCAATGTCTTTTCGTGTACTTCGATGCCTCTTTCAATCGACTGTAAGTCTAACGTTACTGACCCTCGCGATCGCCCCAAATTCTAGTATGGCTCAATCGCTGCCGTACTTGGAAGATCCCCCCCCACCACCATCACGAACTTCTCAAAGAGTCCGCAGGAGTAACCCCGAGCTGGACGAGTACACCCTCGGACCGGGTGATTTGGTGCAGATCGAAATTTTTGAAGCCCCCGAATACAGCGGCGAAGCTCAAGTTCTCGCCAACGGCATGATGGACTTACCCATCGGTGGACGAGTATACGTCGAAGGTCTGACGATTCCCCAAGCCACCGACATCATTGCCGCCGAGTACGTGCGAATTTTTCGATATCCCCTCGTCAGCGTCCGGCTATCGGGACCGCGTCCGTTACAAGTCACCATCGATGGAGAGGTAACTCAGCCGGGGGCTTACGTGATGGAAATTCCCCTCAAAGCCCAAAGCGGACTTCAGCGAGGATTGCAGTACCCTACCGTTCCGGAATTGATCGAATTAGCAGGCGGCGTCACCCTTTCGGCCGACCTCAGGCGCGTGGAAGTTCGCCGCAATTCTGGAAATGGCAAAGAACCCTCTTTTTATATCGACCTGTTGTCATACATCCAATCCGGTCGTCGGGGACAAGACATTACCCTCAGAGATGGCGATGCTCTCTTTATCCCCACGGCAGAACGAATTGAGGAAGAGCGCGTTCGCCAACTGGCAGCGACCAACTTTGCCGTTGCAGAAGACTCCCCCCGCAGCGTGGTGGTGGTGGGGGCGGTGAATCAACCCGGTAACTACGTGCTCATCGGCGGCCCGTCGCGATCGGAACTGCGGCCGGGAGGATTGCCGACGCTGACGTTTGCCCTCGAACAAGCCGGGGGAATCGTCACTAATGCCGATGTTCGCCAAGTGGAGATTCGTCGCATTACCCAGACCGGAGGCGAGCAAATTATCATCGCCAATCTGTGGGAGTTCTTGCAAACCGGAGACTTCGAGAACGATCCCATTTTGCAAAACGGGGATACGATCGTCGTTCCCAGAACGGATGCCATTGATTCGGCTGAGGTGGCGCAATTGGCCAATGCCAGTTTTTCGGCCTCTATTGTCGTTTACGTGGTGGGCGAAGTGAATAAAGCCCCTAGCATCCGGACTTTAGAAGTGCCGACAAACACGACCCTAAACCAAGCCATTTTGCAGGCGGGGGGGTTCACCGACGATGCCAACCGCGACGAGGTTGATTTTATTCGCCTGAATCCTGATGGGACGGTGCGGCAAGAGACTATCGAACTGGACTTCGCGCGGGGCATCGACGAATTTGAGAATCCCCTTCTGCGTCCCAACGATATCATCGTCATTAGTCGATCGGGTTTAGCACGGGTAACCGATACCCTAGAGACGATCTTCAGTCCTGCCCCTGAGATCAACTCTTTTATGAGAATATTAGAAACCTTGGGAATTGTTGGCGATTGAGTCAGACTCCTCAAGCGCCATCGGTTGCGCTCGATTTTGCAGCTTCACTTCAATAAAGTGTCCCCATGAATACCGACAACGATTCTCACAGCTTTCTTCCTCAACGAAACGGCGATTTGCCTCCATCTCTATCCCAAACTCAATCCCATCTGTCCTCTGAGGGTGAGGAAGACAATCTCGATATCGGTTGGTTGTTTGGTGTCGTCCGCCGCCGCATCCCCATCATGGCGATCGTGGCCGTTGTGCTGACGGGCGTTTTCGGCGGACTGATCTTCACCCGAAACCGAGAAGTTCCACCGCTCTACAAAGGGAAATTTCGATTGTTAATCGAACCGATTTCCGCTGAAGGTCGGCTGATGCGACAATTTCTACTCGCTCAAGCCTCGGGCACGGATTTAAGCAAAATTAGAATTGAAGAATCGGGTCTGGTGGATTACGAAACTCAAATTCGAGTTTTAAAAAGTCCGAAATTACTGATGCCGATTTTAGAAAATCTGGAAGCAGAATATCCCAAACTCAGCTATAAATCTCTGCAAAAGAACCTAAAAGTCGATCGCATCAGCGTCGATATTTCCGGGAAAGAATTCGGGACGAAGATTTTAGAAGTGACCTATGCCGATCCCGACCCGGATAAAATTCTCACGGTTTTAGAAGAGGCTTCCGAGCTATATCTGGAATACTCCCTCGAAGAACGACTGACCAGCCTGACTCAAGGGATCGATTTTATCGAAGAACAGCTCCCCGTCTTGCAAGATCGAGTCGATACCATTCAAACGCAAATCCAAAACCTGCGCCAGCAAGAGAACCTGATCGAGCCATACCCTCAAGCTCAGGCGATGACCCAAGAAGCCAGTTCGCTGAACTTGCAGCAGCTCGACAATCAAAAGGAATTGGTGCAAGCGCGAGCGCTCTACGAAGGTTTGCAACAGCAGCTGGCGATCGGAAATGCGACCGCCGTTTTGAGCGAAGATCCCCAGTTCCAGCCCTGGATTGCCGAAGCGCAGGAACTCGAAAGTAAAGTCGCCGCCGAATCGGCTCGGTTGCAGCCCGATAGTTTACCCATGCTCGCCCTGCGCGAACAACAAGCCGCAATGGACGCTTTGCTGCAACAAGAAGCCCAAGCCGTTCTCGCAACCATTGAAGATCGCATTACAGCAATTGAAGCGAGCGCTCGAACCATCGGGCAAGCCGAAGCCAATCTCGACGCGCGGGTGCAACGGTGGCCGGTGGCAACGCGGCAATATGCCGACCTCCAGCAGGAACTCGAAATTGTCACGAGTACCCTGACGGATTTTCTCACCAAGCGCGAAGCTCTCGGTATCGATGCCGCTCAGCAGCAAATCCCCTGGGTGCTCATCGCGCCGCCGGCGATTCCGGAAAATGCCCAGGGCAATTTCGTCCCCTCGGAGGTTCAGCAAACAAAACGTCAAATTGCGATCGCCGCGATTTTGAGTACCCTGCTCGGGATTGGGGCGGGTTTTCTGGTGGAAGTGCTCCAGACTGTTTTCCACCAGCCTTCAGAAATTAAATCGGCAAGCCGACTGCCGTTGCTCGCGGCAATTCCCCGGACGCGAAACCTCAAACGCACCCTGCGAAAACTATCTCAACAGACTCCAGAAGCAGTAGCCGTCGCATCTTCCCCATCGAGTGCGCCTCGTCCCTTTTGGGGATTGGGTTCTTCGAGTTCGGTCTATCGGAGCAATCCTTTTTCCGAGGCCTTTCGTTCTCTGTATGCCAATATTCGCTTACTCGGTTCTGAATCTTCCTTGCAATCTTTAACAGTGAGTTCGGCCATGCCCGCCGATGGCAAGTCTACGGTGGCTCTTCACCTAGCCCAAACTTCGGCAGCAGCGGGTTTGCGGGTGTTGTTAGTGGATGCCGATTTGCGCGCTCCCAGCATCCACCAGCAGTTAGACTTGCCGAATCTGAAGGGGTTTAGCAACGTGCTGACGAGCGATGATGTCAGCCTCAACGAGGCGATCGTCCAATCGAAGATCGATGACAACTTATTTGTGCTTCCTGCCGGCCCGATTCCCCCAGACTCGGTGAAGCTGTTGGCTTCTAACCGGATGCAATACGTTGTGGAGCAGTTTAAAAGCTTTTTCGATCTGGTGATTTACGATACGCCGCCTTTGCACGGACTGGCCGATGGCAACTTGGTGGGGGCGAAAACCGATGGGGTCGTGATGGTGGTGGCGATCGAGAAAACCGATCGAAATTTGCTCGCGGGGGCCTTGGAAGGATTAAAACTCTCCGGTGCGTCGATTTTGGGCGTGGTGGCGAACGGTGTCAAAAAATAACCAGTTAGCCATTGGACGATCGCCATACATTCGATCGAGGTTTAATAAAAGTTATTTAACTTATCTATTGGTTCATTTATTCATATAAGTTGCCGGGGATACAATCCTTAAGAAGTGTAATACCCTTAAGAAAGATTAAAATTTTCAAAAAAATATAAACTTTTATTTCAGGCATCCGGATGAATAGCAGTTTAAATGGCGATCGGCTGTGCCTTCGGACTCAAATCGCCTACGGGGCTGGTGATTTTGGTCCTTCCATGGCTGGCAATACCTTGATGGTGTTCTTTTTCTTTTTTCTAACCACGATCGCTGGACTGTCGCCAGCATTGGCCGGATCGATTTTGTTGGTCAGCAATATCTGGAGTGCCCTGAGTACGATTGTTGTCGGTATTTTGAGCGATCGGACTCAAAGTCGTTGGGGACGGCGACGAGTTTGGATGTTCTGTAGCGCTCCGATATTGGGGCTTGGTTTCTTTCTCCTTTGGTGGTTGCCGCCCTTTCAAGATTGGGCCCTCTTTTGCTACTACCTCGGTGCAGCGCTGCTTTTTCAGACCGGAGCCAATGGCTTTCTGATTCCCTACGGCGCTTTAGTTACAGACCTGAGCGAGAAAAACAACGAGCACGTTCGCTTGAACAGCTTGCGATTTGGCTTTTCTCTGGCTGGGTGTATTGCGGCTTTGTTACTCGCCCAAGGACTGAGCTATTACCTCGACGAACCCCGACAACTCTGGATAACCGGAGCCATTGGCGGTGTTGCGATCGTGGTTTCGATTTTCGCCTGCTGCTGGGGTACCACAGAGCAGCGAGTCCCCACAGCCAACCCGGTCAAATTGAACTGGGGGGAACTGAAACTGTTGCTGGGCAACCAACCCTTCACGATCCTGATGGGGATTTACGCCCTCTCTTGGATGGCACTGCACATCACCCCGGCAATTTTGCCCTACTTTATCGTCCACTGTTTGGAACTCGACACCTCTGCTATCACCTCGATCGTTCTGGTTATGCAAGTCACGTCTTTAGCGAGCTTGTTTATTTGGGAACCGTTGAGTCAACAGCTTGGTAAAAGAACTGCATTTTGGCTCGGCAGCAGTATCTGGATTTTCGGACAGTTTGCCCTGTTTTACCTGCAACCAGGACAAATTTATCTCATGTACGGTGTTGCCAGTATCATTGGCTTGGGCATGGGTGCAACTTATGTCGTTCCCCCTTCAATGTTGCCCGAAACCATCGACTGGGACGAACTGCGAACCGGTCAGCGGCGAGAGGGTTTGTATTACAGCATTCTCATGTTTTTGTATCAAGTCATTCTGGCTCTGGGGCTGTTTTTTCTCGGTCAGTGGCTGGCCGGATCGGGTTTCCAAGAAACCATACCCGGTCAGGGTCAGATCCTCCAGCCGCACTCGGCATTAGTTGCGATCCGCCAAGTCTCCTTTGCCCTACCTGTCCTGGCGATGCTCGGCAGTCTGGCACTCACCTACTTCTACCCCATCAACTCCGCCGTGCATCAAGATACGACGTTTCAACTGCAACAACGGCGAGTGGCGGCATCGAATTCTCTTAATTGACGCGCGAATTCAAAAATTCCGTTTATCTGC
>NZ_JADEXN010000227.1 GCF_015207075.1 Zarconia navalis LEGE 11467 | reverse complement strand
GATTTACCCAGTGTTGTCGCCTCGCCTTATGTCGGGAAGCCGACCCCCGAAGGTCACCCGCGAGTCAGCATTCCGGCGAGACGGCTGAAGCGAAACTGACGTTAATAATATTGAAAGAAACAATCCTCGATCGCCCAAAATTGAGAAAAAGCGATCGAGATCTCAGTTGCGAGATCCGAACCCCGATCGCGGTATAAGAAAATAGACCCTATCTGCCCGATACGATGTCAAAACCCGATCTTCATCCAATTCTGCAACGCTGCCGTGGAGGACTCATCGTCTCCTGACAAGCCCCGGTACACTCCCCCCTCCACGATCGGGCTGTCATTGCCGCCATGGCTCGTGCAGCGGTCGATCGGGGGGCTGTGGGAGTGCGCCTCGATACCCCCGCTCATGTCGAAGCCGCTCGCCAACGCCTGCCCGATACACCCATTATCGGATTGTGGAAACAAACCCTTCCCGGTAGCGAAGTCTACATCACCCCCCAGTTTCATCACGCCGAAGCGATCGCCGCTGCGGGGGCAGATATCATCGCCATCGATGGGACGCTGCGGGAACGTCCGGGAGGGGAAACCTTTGCCGATATCGTCACCCAAGTTCGCGAGAAACTGGGCAAGCTGGTGATGGCAGATATCGATACCCTCGAAGCGGCAGAAGCGGCGGAAGCTGCCGGGGCAGATATTATCGGCACGACGCTGTACGGCTACACTGGGGCAACTCAACACCTCACCCCGCCGGGATTCGATCTCTTAGAACAAACGATCGAACATCTTCACGTTCCGGTGATTTGCGAAGGGGGAATCGCCTCCCCACAGATGGCGGAACAGGCGTTAACGTTGGGGGCGGATGCGGTTGTCGTGGGGACGGCAATTACAGGCATCGATGCGCTAGTACGAGCCTATCAGGTGGCCGTGCACCGCGTTCGGAGATCGGGCTAGGGAACGATCGAAAATTTATCCCCCACCAAAGACCCATTCGTGAGGGGGTTAGGATTGAGACACCGGAACGTTCAAACCGGTGCAGGGGAACCGACGATTGCCAACTATTGACAACAACTTTCATCTATAGTAGAAGGGCCGATCTAAAAAATGCTTCTCAAAGTATGGGATCGAGCATTTTTCTCCACGGCAGCCCATCACCTAATAATTGACAGTGCTTATGGAAAAATCTGACTCACAGCCCTCGCTCGAGCGGTCTAAGTTCTCGGCCGGAATCTTCAATCGACGATCGTTTCTCGAACCTTGGACGATCGCCATCGCGACGATCGCCCTTCTGGTGGCATCTCCCGTCCTCTTCGTTCTGAGTAATGTTTTTGTTGATGCGAGTGAGATTTGGTCCCATTTGGCTTCAACGGTGCTAACGCGCTACATCGCCAATTCCTTCTGGCTGGCGCTGGGGGTGGGTTTTGGCGTGCTGGTTATCGGCGTGGGAACCGCGTGGTTGGTCACCATGTGTCGGTTTCCCAACCGAGGCATTTTTGAATGGGCGCTGTTGATGCCCATGGCCGCTCCAGCCTATATTTTGGCCTATACCTACACCGACTTTTTAGAATTTTCCGGCCCGGTGCAAACGCTATTGCGCCAGATATTCGGTTGGGAATACGGAGACTACTGGTTTCCCAACATTCGATCGCTCGGTGGGGCGATCGTCCTGATGGCACTGACGTTGTATCCCTACGTCTACCTGCTGGCGCGCGTCGCTTTTCTCGAGCAATCCGCCTCGACTCTCGAAGCCAGTCGCATCCTTGGCTGTAACCCCTGGCGTAGTTTTTGGGTCACCGCTCTTCCCCTAGCCCGTCCGGCGATCGTGGCCGGGTTAGCCCTGGCGCTGATGGAAACCCTCAACGACTTTGGCACGGTCCAGTACTTTGGAGTCGATACCTTCACCACGGGTATCTATCGCACTTGGTTTGCCATGGGAGAACGGGTGGCCGCCACTCAACTTGCTGCCTTTTTGCTTTTATTCGTCCTGGCGCTGATTTGGCTAGAACGCTGGTCTCGCCGCCGCGCCAGTTTCTACCAAACCTCCACCTCCTACAAGAGTTTGCCCAGCTACTCGTTGCGGGGAATTCGAGGATTCGGCGCTTGGCTGGCTTGTTTTGCACCCTTGGGTTTGGGCTTTCTCATCCCGGCAGCCGTCCTGCTGGAAATGGCGATCGCCCACGCCCGGCAAACCTTCGACGATCGCTTCTGGGAACTCGCCGGTCATACTGCTGTCGTTGCGGTGGCAACAGCTCTGGTGGCTGTTGTTGTCGCCTTGGTGATGGCTTATGGCATCCGTTTGCGTCCAAATCCATGGATGCGCTTTGCCGTTCGCATCGCCGCCATGGGGTATGCCATTCCCGGTTCGGCGATCGCCGTGGGGATTTTAGTGCCGTTAGGTCGCTTCGATAATACCGTCGATAGTGCGATGCGATCGACCTTTGGTATTTCGACGGGGTTGCTCCTCAGTGGCACGATCGCCGCTCTTATTTTTGCCTATCTCGTTCGCTTTTTGGCCGTTTCCTTCGGCACGGTGGAATCGAGCCTGGGGAAAATCGAACCGAGCTTGGACGAAGCCTCCCGGAGTTTGGGCTATACCCCGACTCACACCCTGGTAAAAGTCCACGTTCCGATGATGTTGACGGGTTTGTTGACTGCGTCGATGATGGTTTTTGTCGATGTGGTCAAAGAATTGCCTGCAACGTTGGTGATTCGTCCCTTCAACTTCGATACCCTTGCCGTGAGAGTATATAACTTAGCCTCAGACGAACGGCTCGCCGAAGCCTCTGGTCCGGCTTTAGCTCTGGTGTTGGTGGGAATGTTACCGGCGATCGTGTTAAGTTGGCGTATTGCTCGCTCTCGAAATGTCAGATAGTGCGCTCTTCTAAATTTAGGGGTCGATCGTTCAATCGATCGTGTGTTGTGCGATCGTTGCGGGTTACGAACCATCAGGGGCACTATAGCGGTTCGTTATCAGTTTATTTACACAATCGATGAAACCGGATTTTTCCATTCCCCCTTTCCGAATTCCGCGCTTCCGAATTCATCCCCGTACCCTCTTTTCGAGAAACGTCCCATTCGTCAGTTCTGTATATAGATATCCAAATTACCGATGTTTAATAGCGAAAACCTGGCAAAATACATAGAAGAAACCAACGGCATCTCAAAACCTTGGCTGCTGATTCAGCTCCGTTTAAAAAAGCTTCAGGAGCGCCGAGAGACTCTGTCTCACAAGGAATATATCGAGCAACTCGCCGATATCCACGAAGACTTAATGAATCTCGGTCAGTGGTGGGTGGGGATAGAAAATGACGTTTTTTAAGAAATCATGGCTAAACCCAAAAAGTCCACCCCAGATACGACTCAAACGGATTCGGAAAAGATAGACTCGACAAAATCGCGATCGACGAAATCCAAAACAGCTAAACCCAATACAGCAAAATCCGAGACGGAAAAAGGGGCACCCACGGCCAAAAAAGCCAAATCGGAATCGACTCCCATCGATCTGTGCGATCCCCAGTATTACTTCAACCGAGAGCTAAGCTGGCTCGAATTTAACAAGCGAGTCCTCAACGAAGCACTCGACCCGCGAACCCTGCTGCTGGAACGGTTGAAATTTCACGGTATCTTCAGTAGTAACCTCGATGAGTTCTTCATGGTGCGGGTTGCCGGACTCCAAAGCCAGGTTGATGCGAACGTCAGCAAACTCACCCCCGATGGTCGCACTCCCCAACAACAACTCGACGATATTCGCGATCGCCTCATCCCGATTATTACCGAGCAACACCACAACTTCGAGACCGAATTGCGTCCTTTGCTGGCCGATGGGGGAATTTACCTGCTCGATTATATCGATCTCGATGCCGAACAACGGGCCTACCTGCACACCTTCTTCGAGGAGCAAATTTTCCCCGTCCTCACCCCCCTGGCTGTCGATCCGAGTCATCCCTTTCCCTTCATCTCGAATCTCAGCCTCAACCTTGCCGTGGTGGTGCAAGACCCCGAAACCCACAAAGAAGATTTCGCACGGCTGAAAGTTCCCAAGGTTTTACCCCGGTTCGTTCCCCTGCCGAAGGCGCTGTGGAAGCCGCAAAACGAGCAAACCACCATTTGGATGGGAGTTCCCCTCGAACAGGTGGTGGCACACAACTTGGACGGTCTGTTTCCGGGGATGAATATTTTGGAATATCATCCTTTCCGCATCACCCGCCATGCCACTTTGGAAGTAGAAGAAGATGAAGCGGACGACTTGCTCTTGGCGATCGAGGAGGAGTTGCGAAAGCGGCGATCGGGAGGCTCTGTGGTGCGCGTGGAAGTCCAGTCTACCCTCCCCGACGGGATTCGAGAAATGCTGATCCGGGAGATGGATCTCAAACCCAGCGATGTCTACGAAGTGGAAGGATTGCTCGGGTTGGGGGATTTGATGTCGTTTATGGCACTGCCGCTACCGGAACTCAAAGATCCTCCGTGGTCTTGGGTAATGCCCCCTCGCCTGCGTCGGTTTAGCGTCGAGTCTACCCCGTCGGGAAAAGAAGTCAAAGGAGATTTATTTGCCGAAATTCGCGATCGGGGAGATTTACTCGTCCACCATCCCTATCACTCTTTTACCGCAACGGTACAGCATTTCATCACCCAAGCCGCTCACGATCGAGATGTCCTGGCGATTAAAATGACGCTGTACCGGACTTCGGGAGATTCCCCCGCGATCGCCGCGTTGGTGAAAGCTGCGGAAAATGGCAAGCAAGTGGCGGTTTTGGTGGAACTCAAAGCTCGGTTCGATGAGGAGAATAACATCATCTGGGCGCGCAAGTTGGAGCAGTCTGGCGTTCATGTCGTTTACGGTTTGGTGGGACTCAAAACTCACACGAAAGTGGCGATGGTGGTTCGTCGAGAGGACGATCGCATCCGCCGCTACGTCCACATCGGTACGGGAAATTACAATCCGAAAACGGCAAAACTGTATACGGATTTGGGTTTGTTCAGTTGTGACGACGATCTCGGTGCAGACTTGACGGACTTGTTTAATTATTTAACGGGTTATTCTCGACAAAAATCCTATCGCAAGCTGTTAGTCGCGCCGGTGAATATGCGCGATCGAATGCTATCTTTGATTCGTCAAGAAATCGAGCGAGTGGAAGAGGGAAAAGAGGGTCGAATTGTTGCGAAAATGAATTCTTTGGTCGATCGAGAAATGATTGCGACCCTTTACGAAGCGTCCCAAGCTGGGGTTCAAATTGACCTAATCGTACGTGGAATTTGTTGCTTGCGACCGGGGGTAGCAGGAGTCAGCGAAAATATTCGCGTTATTAGTATTGTCGGTCGATTTTTAGAGCATTCCCGAATTTTTTACTTCCAAAATGGAGGAGACGAACGAGTTTATATTGGTAGTGCCGATTGGATGCCGCGCAACCTAAATCGCCGTGTCGAAGCGATTACCCCCATAGAAAGTCCCGAACTCACTCAGGATTTACAAGAAATGTTGGGAGTAATGCTCTCGGACAATCGCCAAGCCTGGGAATTGCAGTCTGATGGAACTTACATCCAACGCCGTCCCCCGAACGAGAGTTCGACGCAATCTTCCCAGAAAATTTTAATGGATATGGTGATGCAATAGGGGAGAGGTGGAGAGAAAATGCACGTGCAGAGTTAATGCTGCGATCGCTAGAGTGGTGGCTGCTATATCAACGATCGATTTTAGCCACGGCAAGACCGATCGCGAAACTCATTCTTACAGAGTTTTCGATTGTATTTGATACCCAAATACCGACCCGATTTTTAATTTCTAATCTTTAATTTCTAATCTTTAATTTCCCACTCCAATCCGGTCTGAGGCGCTCGGCATTGCGGAGATAGGGATGGCAAACTTGCCGGTGCGAGGTTGGAAAGTTGGCGTGGAGAAGGAGGCGGATGCAGCGTTGGAGATCGTTGGGAACGTACATATGCTGCACGTCCAGAAGCGGTACGGTGTCCCAACCCGGACGTTTGCGGGCGATCGCGGCGGGAAATATCGCGTCTAAATCCCGAGTAACTGAAAATGTCAGACTAATGATTTGTTCTGGATCGATGGGGTTATATTTTTCCAATTCATCGAGAAGTTCCGTAACCACCTCTTCGATGGCTTCCTTTGAGTTTGCCGGGGCTGTTGTTGCCCCTCGAATCGCCCGAACTCGCCACTCCACGCAACCATCCTCCTTTTTCGTTACTTCGTCCTTTGTCTCCTGTCTGATGTGGTTTGTCAACGATCGCCTCCCTAGGTATATCGCTCCTGGGGGGCAAACCACCCCATCAAGGACGATACATCCACAACGGTAAACCATTGGATGCCACTTCAAATTCCAACCATTGCGCCGTTGCCGAGACCCGAGATGCCGCTCGATTGCGCCCGAGAAGGCGAGAAATCGGGGATTTTGGCTCTTCTAGGGTAAAGCATTCGGTCTTTTCCGGGTCGAGTTGAGCCAGTTCTGCCGCCCACCGACGAGCATCTTCCTCCGTTCCCAGGCGATCGACCACTCCCAATTCTAAAGCTTGTTCCCCGGTAAAAATACGACCGTCGGCAAAGCTGCGAACGGTTTCCTCGTCTAGGTTTCGTCCTTCGGCAACGGTGGCGACAAACTGCCCGTAGCTGGTGTCGATTAAGGTTTGTAAAATTTCTTGTTCTGCCTCGGTGAGTTCCCGATCGAATGACAAAATATCTTTGTACGGACCCGATTTGATGACCTGAAAAGATATCCCCACTCGATCGAGCAACCGTTCGATATTATTTCCCCGCAAAATCACCCCGATACTGCCGGTAATCGTACCGGGATTGGCAACGATGTGGGGCGCACCTACGCCGATATATACTCCACCGGATGCGGAAATATTGCCAAAGCTAGCGACAATTTTCGTCTTCTTTTGTAGCTGTTTCAGGGCGCTGTAGATTTCTTGGGAATCGCCTACCGTTCCGCCGGGGGAGTCGATGCGCAGCAGCAGCGCTGGAAATTTGCGTTCCTCAACGGTTTTGAGAGCTTTGAGGACTCGATTGCGCGTTGCCGAAGCGATCGCCCCAGTAATTTCGATCCGCGCGATTTTTTTGCGAAACTTAGAAAACGGCCAAACCATGAACTCTGCGCTACCTAAAAACAAATAATTTCCCAGAATTCCTAGCATACCGCACTGAGTTGCTCGCTTAAATGCAAAATCAAAAATGGTACGTTAAAAAAACAATTTTTTTCTGAGAGGATATTGCGATCGAATTTTCAATCAAATAAAAAAACTGATGAATTTTAGAGATTTGAAAAAATATTTAATAAAGTTTAAGCTTTAAGTAAATTATTGCTTTATTTATTCATATATGGCTCCCACATTTAGAAGTGCTTGGACAATTTCATCGTGGTTTTCAGCTTTTGCAAGGCTAAGAGCCGTAAGACCCTCACGAGTTTTAAAATTGACATCTGCACCCACCTCTATTAGTTTTTTTGCTAAGGAGAAACGTTTTCCTATTATTGTCTTAATTAATGGTGTGTCTCCATTAAAATATCCACAATTCAAATTTGCATTGACAGAAGCTAAAAACTCGATACCAATTAATGACTGATTCCCTGTAATCGCACACCAGACTCCTTCCTCAAGGAATTCATTGATATAATTTGGATTGACTAACGGTAAAAGATAGTCGTAAATCTTCTTGTATCCCTCAGATGCTGCAATAGATAAAGGTGAATTAGATTCTTTACCGGCTGCATTCACATCAGCTCCGCGATCGATAAGTTTTTTGACTAACTGAAGATTATTGAGATGCACAGCAAGCATTAAAGGAGTCATGTCCAGATCCGGGTCGATATTGACATCCGCACCATAATCAATGAGAAGATGAGCAATGTTCAAAAATCCTTTATCGAGCGCAATCGTTAGGGGATTACTCATATAC
>NZ_JADEXN010000007.1 GCF_015207075.1 Zarconia navalis LEGE 11467 | reverse complement strand
GGGGGTGGGTGGTGCATAACTTCTAAGCTTCACCCGACGATGTTAAAGCCCCAGCCGTAGCCGGGGCTTCGATCTATTTATTTGAGAATCAGCAGATGGTGGCAGCGGATTTGAGGTTGACCGTTGTGAGTTTCGTAGAGTTCGGTTCGCTTCAGAGCTTTAAGAAGCTGCGGTGACTCTCCGTTTTTGACGAGTCGATTATTCATGCAACGATACAACTTGCAAGTGCAGGTATAACCAGCACTCCCAGTCGTGCAATGATAATTTCCCTGGGTACCGCGAACCGTTGCCAGATTGCCGCTGCGGCTGATAATTCCACAATTCGAGGCGTTGAGACCGAAGAAGTTTGCGATCGCGTAAGCCAGTTTTTGATACGAAATAACCGTACTAAAGCACTGCTCTGGCATATCGAGGAGTTCGTGTTTCATCGAAACTTTCACCCCAATCCACCAGGGGTCGATTTTGATATTTATAGCTTCTTGATAGGTGATTTGGTAGTAATGTCCCAAGCTAAACCAAATTAGCTGAGGGGTAAGTAATTGACTCCTGAGTTCTGGTGAGAAATTCATCATCTTTGTTTAGTAGCTTTTCTTTATTATAACATGTATACACGTGAAAATAAAGTATAATAGAGGCATAGCTACTAAACGAAAACCATGAAATTTGCATTTAGCGGGCCGCGAAGTTTAACTCGGCGACAAGAGCGAAGGATTTATCGCCAAGTTAATTTGAAAAAACTACAGGGCGAATGGCATATCGGAGATGCTGAGGGAGTAGATAGTTTCATGCGCCGCGCGGCAAATTACTATCAGATGGCTGCGACAATCCATCGCGTTGACGGTGGGGAGAAATGGCAATTTGCACAACGCAGCAAGCGGATGGTGGATGCGATCGCACCGGGGGGAATTTTAGTTGCATTTCCCGATAAATCTTGTCCCAGCGACTGCGTTCCGAGCGATCCATTTTCCGGTCATGGGTCGGGAACCTGGGGGACGATCGCCTACGCTAAATCAAAACTCTTTCAAATTGAGATATATCCTCTTCGTTCGATCGATATCCCAGATTGGTTTTTTGAAACTCAGCTAAGTTTGTTCTAACTCTCTGGGGTGGCGCTATGTTGAGCGTTTAGCCTGTGGGTTGGGGGTATGGCTTAAGCGGAGTCAGAGAGCTTTCAATTTTACCCCAACCCACGGCGGCAACCCTACCTATACCCCGTTAACCCTATTGTAAAGAAATATTATTATCACGTGTATACACGTGATAATGCGCTATAATATAAGTACAAACAAAGAGGAAGACACCCAGCCAACCGAGGAAAGTTGAGAACGGGAAGCCGGATACCGTAGCAAACGAGCAAGGTGGTGATTGTCAATAATCTTTAATAAGAGTCGAGCCTCTCCTCCCTATCCATCCGGCAGAGACAGGAGAGAGAGGCCCGCGCTCCAACCCTCCGAAGCGGAGGAGGGTCGCCTCCGGCTCCGCCACCGACACCCTTACCCCTCTCTCTTCTCTCCTCTCCTCTCTTCTCCCCCAGAACACAGTGGAATGGAGCGCCCTGGAAGCCGTCACAGCACATGGAACGAAGAGGAATGTGCTAGGCTTCCCCAGGGCGCGGAACGGAACGGCAAACGAAGCGATCGGTAACGTTTAAGCGAAGCGCCGCAGCATTTAGCAGCATCTTTTGCGAGAGACGAGTGGGAGGGGGCAGCGCACCGGAGCGGCTCCCGTAACGGTTCGCAACCCCTCCCCGAGGAACGAGCGATCGATACCACTAAAGCGAAGGGTCACACTGCGGAGGGAGGGAACGCAACGGAGGCCTGGCGGGGGCCATACGGATTAAGCGAAGGGATAGATTTTAGCGTTGAGCCAACGCGGCCGCAGGGGAGAGAGTGCCTGGAGCGATCGTATCGCTAAAACGAAGGGCCACTGCTCCAAGCTACAATACCCCGGCGATATTCTCTGTGCTGGTCGAACTATTGATTTTAGCGATATCCTTCAAGTGCGATCGATAACAAAGGAGTCATCATGAAAGAAGGTGGATACAGCGCAAACCACGTTTTTATCAGTACGAGAGGGTTGCATTTTAAGTTTGAAACGAAAGAAAAAGCTCGGGAGTTTTATCAGGTTTGTCTGAATACTAATAAGAAAGTTGTTCTCGAACAGAATATCGTCATTGATATTGATTTTGCCAATCGATTAGATATCCCTCAATAAGAGAGATATCTAATCAACTTGAGATTTACAGAATAATTACTGTAACAGTAACTCCATTCCGAATTCCTCCGACGTTATTCATTTCTCGAACCCTCGACAAAAATAGTTTTGCCTTTGCCTCATCGATAAACTCGAAAGTATATCCCCGTTCTTCAATCAATGGAAGAATCTGAACGTTCGGACAAAAACTTAATGCAATCTGAAAGATATCCATAATCAAAATACACTCAACACAGCCCTCATACCCACTGCTTTGGTCTTTCTTCTTGTGATATCACCCTGTCAAGAGTGGACTCTGTGTGCTGTAAGTGTTTTCTAATTGAGTAGCTTCTTGCACAGAGGCCATTTACTTTACTCTTTACAGGGATTTTGGTGGGTACAATAGGAAAGCTGTGTGTGGGCTACCATATTTAAGCAGCGCAAATTTAGGCCGTTAGTCGATAAGATTTCAGCATAGAAAAAGCGGACTGGTTAGCCCGCAGTTAATGTTGAATGTATTTTGATTTATCTATATTGTAAGCTCGATCGCTATCACTCGATAAGGCTTTCAATCAGCGTAACTAGGATCTGAATTACTGAGGTAAATTTGAGCGCTAAACGTCTCAGAAACACTCGATTCGCTGCTGAATCTCATTTGATATTGACCGGGCAGGAGAAGGGCTTGCAAGTTGCCGCTATAGCTATCGTTGCTTCCCACCACGACGCGATCGCTTTCGTCCATAATTTCGGCGATCGCATTGCTGTGAAAGAAGTTTAGATAGCTCGCTTCTTCCAAAACGAAGGTTGCCCAATCCGTCACATCATCGCCGCCGATGGTTTCGTTGATGTAACTCGCCCCCAGGTGGTAGGCCGGATAGACGTAACCCTGGTTCCATTCAATGCCCGTCATATCATCGGTTTCCCAAGGTTTGAGGGTTCCCATATCCCAAGCTCGATCGGCATCGTTCCCCATATCCCAGCCGTTATCGGGAATCGGGTAGGGCGGTTCTTCTCGGGTGCCGGTAATCGGGTCGAAGCCATTTTCTGTGGATGGGTTTTGGGTGGATGAGCCGACTTTCTCGATCGAATAAATCCGCATCTCCGTTGTCCCGGACTTATCCAATTCGTCCAACGCTAAGAAACCCAACTCGCCGTTGGTGACATCAAACGTACTGGTCGTCCGATCGCTAATCCAACGAGTCGCCGAGGATTGAATCGTCGCATCTGCCCGAGTGGCTAGGGGTTGCGCTTCGCTGCCATCCCAGAAATAAACCGCATCGCGATCGAAGTCGTTCTCTGAGGCATATAAGCTCCAAGTCACCTCGTAGGTTCCGTTGTCCAGTCCCGTCCATTTGGCGTAGCTGCCTTCGGTTCCGTAGTCCGTCAGCGCGTCCCGATCGCCGGTCAGTTCCGTACCCAGGGTGCTAATGGCTCGGTCTCCGGTTCCCGTGGCGATGCCGGTGTAGCCGTCTTTGAGGTTGATATCGCCAGTGAGGATATCCGGGGCGATGTCGATAGGTTGGGGCGGCTCGTAGCCCAGGTCTCCCGTGCGCCGTAAGCCTTCAACCCGAAAATCGGTAGTCCCCCGTTTGTCCCCCGCGTCGAGGGCAATTATCGTCAGGTAGTCGTAGACCACTTCTACGCTGGCGTTGAGGTCTTCGCTCGTCCAAGCCTGCCTGGGGAAGTCCGAGTATCCATCGGTGCGATCGCCAATTTGGGTGAGGGTCTTCCCGTTCCAGGCGTAGAGGGCATCGTGGTTGGTGATGTCTCGGGTGTAGAAGCTCCACAAAAAATCGTATTCCCCTGGCTCCAAGTCCGTGTAAGTAATGGCGCTACCTTCCGTACCGTAGGGTTTCAGGAACTCCTTGTCCCCCATCGCCCAATCCCCGAGGCTGCTGGCAGCCCGATCGGATTGTCCGGTGCTGAGGCTAGCGTTATGACTCTCAATTTTGACATTACCGATGCTGTCGCTGGGGCTGAGACCGCCGATGTTGGCAATGTAGCCGCCGTCGAGTTCGACGATGCTCGATTCGCCCACCCATTCGAGACCCGAGATGCGAAAATCCGTGTCGTCGCCGGTGTCGTTGGAGTCGAGCAATACGAATCCCCATTCGTCGGAAACCGCATCGATGTAAATCTCGATCGTGGAATTGGAAATGTGGGCCGGGTCGATGGGAACGATCGATTCTCCATTCCAGAACAGCAGGTTCGCCGCATCGTAGTCGCCGCGCATATCGAAGGTGACTTTGTTGATGCCCGGTTCGGTCGTCCACAGTCCGGCGCTGCCCGATACGCCGTAGCTCGATAAATCGACTTGCCCGTGGAAGAAGTCTTGCTCGATTTGCGCCACAGATACTTCGTTGCGATCGGTCCGCAGTTCGGCGCGGTAGCTCCGGAGTACGCCGCTGCCGAGGGTGTCGGCTTCGTCGAGGGGATATTCGATCGCATCCCCCCTGGAATTGCGGCTGATTTGAATGAGCGGGTGCAAGTCTTCAGACCTGGGAGCAGGTTGTATCTCCGGTTCTTCTAGCTCAGCTTCGTCGATGCGAGCGTAGGTAAACGATGCGGTGGGGTAGTTAGGTTCGAGTCCTAGGTCGTAGCCCTCGTCGGTTCGCAGAATGAGCCGATCGTCTTGAGTCAGTCGAATTTCGATCGAATCATCCAAGCTGCGATCGAAATAATCAAAAGTTGGCTGTGCGACCTTCCAACCCGTCCAAGTCCTATCTAATCGATAATCGTGAAACAATCCATTAGCCGATTCAATCCGAATCGCATCAGACCTATCGGGGGATTGAAAGTCGGAGAAGTTAAATCGATAGGTTCCAGCAAGTAGGTCGAGTGCGATCGCTTGTCCGCTGATGTTAGGCATGGCTGTTGGGTCTCTAGGGTTTTTTCCAACCTAGAAACTGCCAGGTTTGAGCCGCCAGGGTTCGATCGGGGATTGTTTAAATCTTTATTAAGGTCAATGCAGGTTTTACCGACTTTTTAGCTGGGGTGGGCGCTTGTAATCCGGATTAATAGCCCATGTATGTTATGGAGGCGATCGTCCAATAAAAAAGCGGACTGCTGCGCCCGCCCGTAATACTGTGTTAATTTGTCTCTATTTTTGGGGAAATCGAGGTTTGGTGTCGAGGATGCTAATTGCTTTGTCTTTGCTTCCAGCGGCAAGTCCGGCGTAGTCCTCTTTGAGGTTGACATCCCCCGTCAAGATATCGATCTGAATCATCGTTGGTTGGATTTTCTAGTTCGTCCTCCGAATCGTCATCCGTAAAATTCTCCGGCTCGTTCTCCGGCTCATCTTCCAAATCATCATCGGTTGGATTGCTCCGTCTCTTCCCATCCGTCGGCGGACACATGATTACGTCGGGGTTGCAGTAGCTGGCTCCATCGATTCTTTCCTCCGAACGGGGTTGACCGTCCCCCTCGAACTGTTTTGTTTCTTCGCGTTCTGGGTTTCGGTTCTGTTCGAGTGATATCGATCGAGCCAAGGCGATTGAAGAATGGCCTCTCAAATCGATGAAAAATAGTGCGAACGCAAATACGGCGACGGTCAGCCTAAACGTTAAACTTCGATCGATATTCATATTGCAAGTGATGCTCTGTTGAGTTTTCGGATGCAGCATCATTTTTTTTCGGAAACTGGGCGCGAGTGCAGCAAAACGTTACATTGCGATCGCATCTCTAATCTCATTCGCCCACAAAGCCGAGAGCCGCAACCCAACCCGATTTCTTTCCGCGACCGACGCGCTATCATCAAACAAATGCACGAGGGAGAGAGATGCCCAAAGGTCGGCCAGGGGGAAACCCCAACCTCAAGGAATTCCAATTCGAGCGCAAAGACTTGGTAGAAGCCGACCTGAGTCTAGCCAACCTGAGTGGAGCTGACCTGAGTGGAGCTGACCTGAGTCGAGCCGACCTGAATGGAGCCGACCTGAGTGGAGCCGACCTGAGTGGAGCTAACCTGAGTCGAGCTAACCTGAATCGAGCCAACCTGAGTCGAGCTAACCTGAATCGAGCTAACCTGAATCGAGCCAACCTGAGTCTAGCCAACGTCAAGGATGCCAAATTCGGAGACAATACTGGGATGTCCGAAGAAATGAGAGCCGACCTCACCCGGCGAGGCGCTATTTTTATTGACTCTCCAGGTTCGGGCGATCGCATTAAGACTTCCACCCCCCGCTAGCATCAAGTCTTCTGGCGCGAGCTGTTGATGCCATCTGTTTGGAAGTGCGCATTTTAGATTTTGGATTTTGGAGGGCGATCGAGGAATTTCTTCAAATTAAAAACGATCGCCCTCTCTCGAAAGAAAAGCCGATCGCATTTTCAAAAAGAATCGAGGCATCCATCTATTGGATACCCCGAGCGCTAAAATTGAGTTAGATTCAGATTCGGGTCTTGAGCGTCGCCAAACTTTCAAGACTCGGAATGATTATTGGGGCTGACGGCCATCGATTGTGAATACATTGTTCACTTTCGTGCCGTCAGTTTCCATTTTCAGCGTTACTTTACCTTGGTACTTGTATGCTACTGCAAAGATAGCGATCGCCGTTGCTGTCAACGCCCCCGCCAATGCTGGAAGATGGGGACGATCGAGAAGTGGTGCGATCGCCTTTATCACTGTCTTCATCCAATTGATTTCTCTCGGAGTAATTTCGATAGTCAATCGGTTTGAGGGCGGCTGGAATTGCGATGCTGGAATCAAATCTAAAATGCCAATCTTAAATATCCGGCTTCCCCGCCAATTCCGACATTCCTGGCGTTGTGCGACAGCAACCCAATCGCCATCGATGGCAAACGCAAAAAGACGATCGCCGGTGAGAGGAATTTCTTCACTCAGGCAACCGTTCTGCCGAAGCTTTTGTATGCATTTTTTGAATGCTAGATAGGATTTCAGAGGAATCGTTTTGGAGCATTTACGTGCGCTCTGCATAAGGTGAACATTGTTTAGTTTCATGAGATACCTCACTTTTCTAGGGGTCATAACCGTTTAGCGATCGTCAGGAAAGCTTCCTTTCATTTTCTCTAAGAAGTAAAGTCTTTCCCATCAAGCATGAAGATGTTCGCTTTTTCACAACTCGATCGATTTAGAAACTTTTCTAGAAATATATGTGGTTATGTAGCGCTTCGTGTATAGCTAAATAGAATTGTCATTTTTAATCAATGCTGAAAGCTGAAACTTGTGTAGAGTCAAAATTTAATAGGTTAGATTGCATTATTTATTGATTTTTAGCTGCTAATTGATTACAATATAAGGAAGCGAAAAATTATGTAGAATTTAGCATAAGATTGCACATTGCAAATAATCTTCTTGCTTCTTGTTCGCAAGCTATTCTTTCATATTTTTTTCCTTGTATTCCACAGAGATTAGCCTTGATTAAATAGCAGCAGCCATATCGCTTTTCGAGAATACTTGAGAAGCTTGTTACTCTGTCTGTCAAAATGATATCTGTAAGAATCTGTTCGCATCTATCATATTGAGCTCGTTCCATTGCCAGTGTTGCTAGCCAGCTTTTGGCCCCTTTAATTACACGCTCCCAACCAATCAGATTTGCCTCTTTAATGACATTTTCAAAATGGTGCTCTGATTCCTCATATTTATCAAAAAGGTAACAAATTATGCCTTGATGATACTGAAAGGTTAGTTTGAATCTTGTTTGTAACCGTGGCGAAATAAATTCGCGCTCGAAGAGAAGGTCAATTATTTGTTCTCCTTGATGTATTTTCAACCAAGCCTTGTCAAGTTCCCGGCGACGAATAGCAACTCTGAGACCATTCTCGCAGGTATCCATAATTAATTCTGCATATAGAGAAGCACCTAAACTTTCCTTCAGATTATTTCCGTGGATATCGAAACCTAGAGAAATATCTGTTGCTATCAAACTCTTTGCTAATTCCTTCCACTGGTCGTAAGCTTTATCCAAATCTTGATAACAACCAGATGATGTATAAGACCAGACTAGAGATGAAATTGCCAAGTACATTATGCCTATATCGTTTCGCGGCTCTGCTTCTCGCTTTAGCCACGCAGCAAAATAGATGCGCTCTTGAATACGACCAGTCCACTGAAGAATATTTCTTAATTCAAAAAATAAATTCTTAACCTCTTCATATAGACCGCATTGAATACCCAACTGAAGCTCCAGGTCCAAATTAGACCAAATAGAGCATAAATAATGCTTTGCGATATCCCAACGTTCATAGTCATGGCGAGTATGCATTTGTTGTAATTCGCTCAAGCGACGCTGTAATATGATTTGAAGATTAGTCATGAGCTTCTCCCTTAATCTATTTGCGATAAGTAGCGAGATACAAAAATTAGTAATTAGATGAAATTTCATTTTTTATTTTGTTACTAATTTTTCGTAACTTAAGAAAAGGTTTTTCATCTATTTTTTCTAAATATTTTCGACAAGAATCAATATCATTCATTTTTTTGGTCAGTGTGGCTAGCCAAGTAGCACTACCTTGCTCAACGCGATCCCAACCAATTAAATTTGAATTGTAAAGCACATTTTGAAACTCGTTTTTTGCTTCTTCATATTTTTCGATTGTATATAAGTATATGCCGTGTTGGTATTGCAATGGTATTTGATATCGCATCTTTAGACGAGTATCTAATGCGATATTTTTTTGAAACTTGTTCAGCATTAATAGAGAGTGACGATGCAAGTTATTAAAATTATTTATTGCTAAAGATTGATGTTTATACATTTGAAGACGAGTCGGAATTCGCAGCCTTAATTCGCAAATAATGGCTACAACATCCATATCTTCAGAAGTTATTTTCTTGGATATTTCAGGATTTTCAAGTAACTCCCATACTCTATCCGTTAATTCCTGAGCTTCTCTTAGGGGTTCTGCTTCTCTATTAGAAGATAGAGTCCAAGCAAGCGTAGTTTTTGCTTTGATATAGGTAGGCATATCGCCATGGTTGAACGAGTGCTCGATTAACCATTTCGATATATCAGCAACAAATTCAAACTCATCGCAAAGATGTGCAATGTGCCTTATTTGGGTAAATGTTTCTTTGACTTCGACATAAAAACCTTTTTTTGCTGCAAGTCTAATACTAGAGACAATGAGATCTAGATTCTGTTTTAATATTGATGAGATTTTTTTTGAATAGCAGAAATCATGCTTAATTTTCCAAGCTTTACAAAATTCTTGGATAAGCTCTAGCTGCTTTTTGAGATTTGATGAAATTGGGATTAAGTCAATCCGTTCTATTAAGTTGTATTGCGATTTGTGTGATATTTTTGTATAGTTTTTGTCCCATCTCTCTGCATCTTCTTCACGAAATTTATGCAGAGCTTCTCGTCCGCGAAGATGTGCTAAATGATTCCGCAGATAATTTAAAACATATACTAGCCGACCAGCAGACTCAAGAGCATCCCAGCCTTGGGAATAATTCTGAGACTTGATAGCTTCAATTATTTTCTGCGCTGTATTATCGGTAAGCTTCGCGCCTGCAATGACTCTAGAAATAGTGCTTTCTGACACCCCAGCATTTCTCGCAAGTTCTGCCAAGCTTTGGAATCCCAATTCTTCTGCTGCTTTTTTGCATAGAGCCTTTGCTGTAGATTTCGCCTGCCCTACTCGATACTGCTGTACTTCACTCAGAGACTTCGCGCCTAATTCTGTCACTTCGTAATATTTCCGCCTTCCTCCTCCAGACTCATCCGCCTCATCGCCCCACTGCCAGGAAACCAGTCCTTTTTCCTCCAGTCGATTCATTGCCGGGTAAAGACTGCCGTGCTTAAGTTCGATCGGGCGATCAAGATTGAGCTGGTCGAGGATTTCCAAGCCGTATAACTTTCGCCCCAGTAACACCGTGAGAATATCCTCATCCATTGCTGATAGCTTCACGGGCTGGGGAGATGGCAAATCTTTCTGCATTGTACTGATTTGAATACTGCTGCCGGGCGAGTTTGAATACTCATATAGTATATGAAAAACATAGAATTATCAATCGATTACTGAAAAAATGTCAGCGCTTGGCTTGAGGGCGATTGGTGATTTTCGAGTCAGTGCTCTGACTTTCACGACTTTCACGACTTTCACGAATACTTCAGTGCAGCCTCACCCATCTGTCTTGAAAATTTTGCATTTTTCATTTTGCATTTTTAATTCCCTCTACCCCACCCCCTCCAAAAACACTTCCCGATGCCACCGCAGCGCATCCAACCGAGGATAGTAGCGCTCCTGGGAGGGCAATCGAATTCGCTCCCCCCGAAACTCCCGCATCGGCTTGCCATGGGGCGAGTCCTCCTGCAAATCCTCCGACACCAGAATCGAATAATCATCGTCGATCGCAAACCAAAACCGATCGAACGCCCAATGATGGTTTTTGCACAGACTCAATCCGTTGTCGATCCGATCGTCTCGAAATTGAGAAAACGGCTTGATGTGCGCCCCATCGACGATGTTTTGCCCCAACGAGTTGAGGACTTGCAACCCGCAGAAGGCGCAGCGATATTCGTAACTCGCCACGACAATCTTGCGGAACGCCCCATCGCGAACGATCGCCTTTTCCTCGGTTTCGTCTTGCAGTTCTTCGAGTGGGTAGACCTTGCCCCCTTGTTCTTGCAGTTGGGCTTGCAGCTCACCGAAAGCATTCTCTTGCATTAGTTGTTCAACCTGTCCGGTGCGTTCGCCAAACCAGGTATCGAGGAGGGTTTGGGTGAGAATCGATCGAGTGTCGGGCTGTTGGAGAAATCTAAAGAGTTCCCGATCGAGATAGGCATAAGCAATCGCCGATCGCAGATTCCCCAACCCCCGGATTGGAGTCTTCGAGGCGACGGTGGCTTCAAAGCCGGGATTGGGAACGTGATGCCAGAACTTGTCCCCGCGCAGGTGAAAGAAGGGCTGACCGATATCGGGTTTGCGATCGGCAACCAAGTGGCTCCACAGATTCAAGAACGTAGCGATGAGTTCGCCAGAGAGTACAATCTGATTCTGTCGGATGTCCCCTCGGGCGATCGACTCGATAACCGACAGCAGTAAGATCGGCTTGTTGGGAGCCACCCCCGCCGAACGGCTGACGTTGAGCTTGGCAAATTTCCGACAGTAGTAACTCAGATCTCGATCCATCGATGCAAGAATTTCGCTGTACCCGCAATGCCCGCTACCAGCACGATTGTCTGGGTCGCGATGACCTCACGGCTCGGCAGGGTCATTATATTACGGCCCACAGCAAAGAGGATGCATGGCACAAGATGGCCGAGCGGTTCCCCGACGAAACCGAAGCCGGATTTACGGTGGACGAGTGGGAAGGCTTCGACGTGGTTATTGGAGAAGTCAAGCCCGGTCGCCAGCTCGAATCAGAATTTGCCAAGTTGAAAGAACTCGCCCAGGACGCGGAGAAGCAGCGAACGCCCCCCTATCCGCCCCTGCAAGTGCCGGAATATCGCGAGGGTCGTCATGGGGACTGGTTTCTCGATCGCATCGACCCAATTCTCATCCGGGGCTACTTCACCGGAGTCCAACCCACCAGTGGCAACTATCGATTGTTCCAGAACAAGACCCTGTGGATGTCGCTAACGCCCCGCGAGCTGGAGTCGCAATCCCACCACGTTCTCTACGCTCGAGGTCATACGGTGATTATGGGACTGGGAATGGGGGTGCTGCTCTATAACGTTATCGCCCGTGAAGAAGTTGAGAAGGTGACAGTGGTGGAATGCGATCGCAACGCCGTCGAGATGCTCTACCAAATTGCCGAACCCCAATCTTGGCCCGGTTGGGAGAAAGTCGAAATTATCGTCGCCGATGCTTTTGAATGGCAGCCCGATGACCCGGTGGACTTTTTGAGTGTGGATAT
This sequence comes from Zarconia navalis LEGE 11467, assembly GCF_015207075.1. Lineage (GTDB taxonomy): Bacteria > Cyanobacteriota > Cyanobacteriia > Cyanobacteriales > Geitlerinemataceae > Zarconia > Zarconia navalis. Next base: position 17,959 of record NZ_JADEXN010000007.1, on the reverse strand, counting down.
TTGGGCGAAATTAGGCGATGCGCGGTTACGGGTTGAAGGACAGCAAATTCAAGCTAACGTCCGGGCGAAGGTGGTGGCGCTGTGGGGTCAGGAAATCGACTTCATCCACTTTGTTGGGGAGAAAGGATACGAAGCGCCACCGACACTGGCGCAGTATCGGGAGTATATCGAAGCGATCTCGATTCCGTTGATTGAGTCAGACAATCCCGATTATCCCGAGTATTGTTTGCGGGCGGTGGAGCAGGTGATGATGACGCAGCAAGATGTGGGATTTTAGACGTGCGGATTTTGGATCGAGCGCGGCTCAGCGAGGTAGCGGATTGCTGGCAGTCGATTCGTGTCAAACTACAGTTGATAAGTCTTTTGTTGTTGCGAACGAGTTGGAAAGATGAACGAGTACCCAGAAGGCTTGATGCCAGCACTGGCTGAAGTTAGAGAGGGCAACTACTGTAATATGCTAAGCCGCTCTTGCGTCATTGAGGTGCTAGAGACAATGGGCGAGCAGGAAATTGCCGATTGGTTGACGCAGAACCGGGCGGGTTACTCCAAGCTCATCAATGAGGATTTCTCGGAGTGGCTCGATCGTAATCCATCCCCAGGAAAAGAATCGTTGGCGCAGAAGGTCGCGAAAGAAACGGGGCTAGAAGCGATCGCAGATTGAGGGATATTGTTTGAGGGCGATCGCACCGATCGCCTAAGATTCGCAAGCAATACCATCGCCATCCCGATCGCGATTTTTGGTGTAGTTGGGGTCGCCGGGACGAAAATTGCTCAAACCCATCCCTCTGAGCTTGGCGCAGGAACCAGAGACGTAGCCGCCGGTATCGTTCGATTCGGGTGCTGGAGCGGGTTCGGGGATGGCCACCGGTTGAGGTATCGGCTCTGGCTCGGGTATCGGTTCCGGCTCGGGTTGAAAGACCGGCTCGGGTATTGGCTCCGGTTCGGGTTGAAAGACTGGCTCCGGCGCTGGGGCGGGTGGAGCAAACGACTGTACCTTTTGCCGAGCGATATCGGCATTGGCTTGATATTCGATCGCCTTTTCTTGGGCCCGATCGTAATAAGAACTGGTTGCTGGAACTTCTTGCATTGAGGTAGCCGCCTCGTCCCAGGTACGGGCAATGTCATCCCACGATTCGAGCGTGGCTGCGGTTTGGCTCTGCTCGGCAGCTCGGGTGGCTTGGTTTACCGCAACTTGGAAGGTTGCCGGTGCGGGTTCGGGTGTGGGTTCTGGCTCGGGTGCGACGGGGACTGGTTCTGGCGTAACTTCCGGCTCGGATGTTGATTCCGGTGCGGTTGGCGTTTCGGCTTGTCGGGTGTCCGGGTCGAATACGATCGCGCCGAAGACGATGAAAAAGAGCGTCAGGGGTAGGTAAATCTTGGCGACGGTCTTGCGACTTCTGCGATTGGCGGGCAACACTATGGGCGGGTGAATCAGTCCGACAAGCAACATCAGGGGGAGGGCGATTATCCCGATAAAGCCGACGGCCACACCAATTCCGCTATGCACGACAAATCCCAGTGTCAAAGACAGTAATGCCAGCCCGCCATAGATTTGCACCGCCCGCGTTCGTGTCTGGGTGCGGCCGCGCACGACTATGCTGGGTCGGATAAGTCCCAACACCATCAGGGGAACGCACAGGAAAAAGAGCAAAGAGAGCAAAGCGAGTAAAGATTTCATCGGGTCGTCGTTAAGTGGGGGACAGTTGTAGAGACACCCACAGCACGGCGGAATGGAGAGGAATTTACTACTGCTTGGGTCGATGCCTTATACCCTACTCACTCCGGGCCATCTTGCTCCGAGCTTTCATCATTTCTTAACCGATCGACTACCACAACTCCAACTGCCCCGGCGATACGTTCCCCCGCCGTCGTTGGTGGTAACTCAGATGGCATCCCGTACACAGTGCCATCAAGTTCTCGGGGCGATTATCTTCTGGCTGGTAGTTGCGATGGTGTACCGTCAGGGTTCTTATCGCCCGATCGGACCTGGATAATCCCGAGGTATCTTCACCCGATTGGATGCAAGCCATGCCGCATTTCTCGCAGCGCCACCGAGCGGAGGTTTTGATGGCGGTGGCAATGTCCGTCCAGTTGTCGGGATAGCGGGAATTCATAGCGGTCATTGTAGCGGAGTCAAACGAAAAGACCCCCCATCTGGAGAGCCTTCGATCGAGCGTACCGAGAGGTCATGCGATCGAAACCCATTCTTTCATCACCGCTTGGGCGCATTTCATCAACGTCGGTCGTCTCAGCCGCTTGTCACCCAACCTCGCCACGTAGCCACCTTCGACTTCATCCTTCTCAAACGCAATCCCCGTTTCATCGAACAATTCGTTGAGGGGTTCCAATTTCACCGATTGTTTCCAAGCCATCGTTTTTACTTATTCCGTCTTCTCAACTTTATTCCTAAGTCTGTTGCGATCGCGAGCGCGACTCCACACGGAGTATCGCCCTCAGTCTTTCCGGCTGGCTTTATCCGCCAAAACCGCTGCCGTTCCCAGCCCAGCTCCCAAAACCGTTGCGTGAGGTAACAGCGCGGGTCTGAGCAAACTAAATACCAGTCCCGCCGTGCAAGTGGCTCCCAGAATTGCTGCGGTATCTTGAAGGCGCTGCGCTCTGCGTTGGTGCTGCTTCTGTTTCTCCAGCGCCGCAGTATTTAAAATTTCCAGCTCGCCGTCATCCGTCGATAGATTATCGATACCCAGCTCGTCGCGAATGCGCTGGCGTTTTTCCTTGTCCATTGCAGATTGTAATGCCGCCCCTTTTAAGGGTTTGCCGTTGCGATCGAGATATTCAGCCATTGTCCCGTCTCCTTAATTCAATTCCCAATTCCTCAGCAATTACCCTCAACCGTTCCCGCGCCCTTAAAAATCGATCGCCATTTCCACTCGTCGCTCCCCAAATCCGACTGATAATCTCCTTCTGATTCCGAATCCCTCTCGTCCACAGCCAATTCAACCAATCCTTCTCCAACTGGCTGATATCGCCATAGGGCTGTATCTTCGTCTCCGGCTCCACGAACCCCATGTGGTAGCTCGCTTCTAAATTCGCCAGGGCCATCTCGGGATGAAACTGGGGGGTCACCGCAAAGTCTGGGGCTTCGCTGAGGCTAACCATGGTTTTCGGTCTCAAGTAAAGCTGAATCGCCCCCGGTACGGTGGCAATACCCGGTGGTTCCGCTAGTCCGAGTTCGAGTTGCAAGCGGTTGAGGTGGCGCTTGATTTCCCGTTCGCCCCCTTCTCTGGGTCGGATGCGGACGTAGATGTAGTGACTGTCGAGCCAGCTTTGGCGGTAGTCGCAGCGGCAACCGAGCCGATCGAGTATTTCAATGACCCGTCGAGCGGCGATCGCATCTTGTTCCACCCCCTCGGGAAGCTGCGGTGCTTCGTAATCGTCGAGTCGTCGCATGACCGAAGCCAGTTCGTGTTGGAGAAAGTCAATGCGATCGGCATAGCGATCGAGTTCGAGTTTGTGCTGTTCCAGGAAGGCTTGCTTATCGGCGTTGAGTTGCTCGTTAACTGCCTCGGCTTGGGCTTGCAAGTCCTTAAGCTGTCCGGCTTTCCATTTCTCGAACTCGGTTTGTTGGGATGCGATCGCCTTTTCCCGTTCTCGTTCTTCCTGCCAGTGCTGCCAGGGCGAACCGGATTTGGTCAAGTAAATCAGCCCCGTGGTGGCTCCGACGATTTGCATCGGCAGAGTTGCCCACTTGGGGAGCGGTGCGCCCGCTAGAGCTGTGGCGATAACTGTGGTGGCGATTAAGGATTTCATGGCTCTCAAAATCCTCGGTGACGGCGAAACCAGTGGCGGATATCGCGAATATCCCAGTGCCGACGCTCTTGGCGCTGTTCGTCCGTTTCGCTATGGTAGTGCCGTTCGTGGGGTTGTAGCTGCTGCCAGACTTCCGAGGTGAATTCGTAGGGCAAGGCTTTGGGTTGCGACTTCTGAGGTTGCGACCATCCCGCTTGCTGTTGAATCCAAGTCCGAATCCCGATTGCCATAAACGCTCGGCAGCAATTCTTAGCTCGATCGGTGCAGCGCTTTCCAGCATCAAAAGCGTAATATTCCAGAATGAGAGCTACGGCTGTATCGGGAACGCCCGTTACTGAAAAAGTTGCCGCCTCAAATCCCCTGGATTCAAGGGATTGAACCAGCTTTGAGCTTGAGATGTTGCCGCCGGATGAGCCTGTGGAAAATTGCTTAGACAGGGCTTGCCAACTTACACCAGCAAGTCGGGCAACACCCCGAATCGATACCGTCACCGATCCATCGTCGGCAATCCGATATTCTTGTTGAATTTGTTGGATGATGTCATTCATTGCTCGTCCTCCTCCCCCCGCTCCCTCTCTGAAACTGGGCAGTGGATAACGATGACGTAGCCAAGCTTAACTGCCGTCCATGCGTCGCCGAGCATCTCGAATTTTTCGACTTTCACCCCCTGCCATCTTTTGGTCGGTCGAATCATCCAATTTCCAAACGCAATTCCTTTCATTGCAAAATCCTCCAAGAGTAATAGCCCACGCCAGCAATAGCAACAACCATCAAAAACGCGATCGCCGCCATGGGATAAATGCCCCACAACCACCACAGCAGTTGTAGGGCAATGCCAGCAACCAGACTCGCGGTTAGCGCTAACATTGCCCAGTACATTAGGCTTTCACCTCCTCATTCAATGAAGCTGGCGGCGACAAGGTATCTCGATACTTGCCCACCAGATTCTCGGAAATTGCAGGGGCTTCGATTGCCTTCGACAAGTTGCCCGATACTTCAGGCGGCTCAACGGGTACGAGCAAGTTGCCCGACACTTCAGGTGGCTCGATCGCGTAGCGTGTCCGGAGGACAATCGGGGTCAAGAGGTTATCCATCAGACCTTCACTCCCATCTTCGCTTTGGCATCCAGCGTCACCACTGTGGGGTCAACTCCGGCATTGAGCAGGAATTGCTGCTTGCCCTGATTCAGCGAGGTTGTCGCATCCACCGAATAAGCTTTAGCGCTCAGCCGTGCGATGTGAGACTGCTGGTTGAGTTGCCGATCGACCCGAACCGCTTTCAGGTTGTCCTCGTCGATGCCCAGCTTTTCCTGTTCGATGCCCAATTTAACGAGCTGACGGTCTGCCCAAACTTCAGCCCGATCGGCTTTGAAGGTTTGCCCTTTGAGCTTGCCCCGTAACTCCCGAACTTTCTCGGTGCGAATCTGACCGCGCACGATTTCCGAGTTGACCATGAATTCGGATTCAGTGGTGTAGGCGATGCTCTTGCCCTGGGGCTGAGCGGTTGTCTTGGATTTGCTCGATGTCTTGGTTTTGGTTGCCATGATTTTGAATGAATAAATCGACGTAACTACTGAGTGCCGCTGGGACGATCCACCACATCAGCAATCCGATCGCCACGATGACGCGAACTGCGATCGGGTGAAACTCCGCCCAGCGAGCAATACGAGGCGCGAGCCTCACCGCTTGTGGCTCATCGACTTTCCCATCTGCTTCTGGAAATTCTGCATATTCTCTGAGAAGCGATCGGTAAACTTATTCGCCCAAGCCGCCGATGCGGCATCTGCCGATTGCTGCGCTGAGGCTTCGAGCGCTTCCATGAAACCGCCCAGCCCAACGCCAATGTCATCGACGCGATCGAGGGTGGAGTTGAAATCGTCTACCAGTTCCACGTCGTAGGCTTTGGGAACGATTGCCGATTCATTCAAGTTGGCTTCGTTGGCTTCCTCTACCGAATCGGGTTGGTGTCCCGGCACCAGTTCCGGTTGTTCTTTCCAGCGCAGAGCTTTGTAAACGCGCTTGGTCATCTTTTCGGGGTTGGCTTCGACGGCAGGTTTGCCATCGGCTTGGCGCACAATGCGATCGGCACTGTTGAGAATCAAACGATTGGCATTGCGAAGTTGCCGCATCCGAAAGAATTCCTCGTAGGCGATCGAGGTATACAGTTGCCCCTGGCGCAGACAATCGGCATGGTCGCCCCAAATCTCGATCGCCTCGGGGTAGTAGCGCTTGCGGATGGTATCTGCGTGTACCCCCAGCTCTTCGGCAATGGCAACTCCGGTAAACAGTCCGTCCGGGGGGAATTTAATATCCGTCTGGATGTCCGGTGTATCCGGTTGGATGTCCGGCGCATCCGTTTCTTCCGGCTCTGATTTAGTTCGTTTGCTAGTTCTTGGCATGGTTCCTATGGTTTAGCTCGACATACGATGTCGATTTTTCTAGGGCAACCGGATATCCGACGGACGAATTTTCATCCGCGAACTTTTCCGGTTCGTATCCAAACCATAAAAAAACCCCAAGCTGGGGTCAAGAGTTTTACTCGATATTTTCGAGTGATAATTTAGAGTGCCTTATTTTCTAAGATGCGTCTTAACTCGGGATACTTGGCAATCTCAATGGCGATCGCTTTGAGGGAGTGAATTCGCCCGAGTTCTCGCTGGTAGCGAGCGGGCATATTCTCCAAGCGCTTTCCCCACTGGTCGATCGTATTTTGCTCCAAACTTAGGAGTTCCGAGAGTTCCCGCACGCACTTAGCTCTAAACCCGCGTTCGGGTTGGTCTCTGTCTTCTGGCGGTACGTCAAACCAGTTCAAGCAAAATTCCCAGGCTTCCATCAAGGCGATTCTTTTAATTGCGAGTTGGGGTAAAAACACGCGATCGTCCTCCGACAAAATACTCGATATTTTCGAGTATAATAACTTTGGAAGGATAACCGCAAACTGCTTAGTGATGTTACCAGAGAGCTTTCGGCTCGTCTTTTTCTCTATCGCCTTCACCTCGGTAGAATAAGGTCAATCTTCTTGCCGAGGTCGAATGATGAAGCTCCAAGACCTGAAAGATAAAACCTGGGAAACCTGGCTGATGCTGCAAAAGTTTGCTGGGGTGGTGGTGCAGCCGGAGAATTTCCAACCGGAAGTACGCGCCTTCGGCGACCTGCGCTATCGAGACACCTGGAAGCGAGCGCTGGGGCATTTCATGGCTTTGTCGATCGTGCGATCGGTTCTCGAACCCGTTTCGCTCGTGACGTTCTATCTCAATCCCCCTCGGGATGACTGGAGCTGGGAAGTGCGCCGCGAAACCTTTGAAGCCTACATCCGCATTCCCGGTGCTTTGGATCTCATTCGAGAAGGACTCAACGAAATCTTTGGCTCGCCATCCTCGTATCAAGGAGAAGACTTAAATGGCATTTTTGAACTGGTGGAAAACTCAGCCCGAGTCCGAGGACTACTCCCTCGAAGTTAAAGGGAAGCTCTTTCCCACGGCGACATCCAGCCAGCCCCTAGCCGGTGCGGATACCGCTCGCAAAGACCTCGGTCGCGCCATGCACGACAAAGGGGCGGACATGAGAGGGGCAATGGATGCCAACCACGCCCTAGAAACCGAAATCTTGGGCAACTCTGCCTACGAGCTGGCCCGAGAACTCAACTCAGACGTGACAGAAAGAGGCGCGGCCATGTCTCATCGCGCTCTGCCCAAACCCGCCCAAGAAGGACTGCTCGCCGGACGCATCCGCGCCAAGTACGACTTGCAAGGAACCGAGATTGCCCAAGACGACCAAACCGAAACGAACCAGCAAATCGAAGCATCGATGCGCCAATCGGGACGGGAAACCCGCAAGTGGTTGCCCTGGTGAGAGGATTTCTTGAGGGCGAGCCGCATAACGCACCCATCCGTGCAGCTCGTATCGTTCTAATGACCGTTCGTTTGTTGCGGCGGGGAAGATTTATCCTCCTTCGCCACCTTCAGCGCCACCGCTTTGAGTAGCTCCAACAATTCGTCCACCACCTCTGGGGGAACGTTCTTGAGCTGCTGGCTCATTTCCTCGGCGTTCCCATTCAGTTGAATGGCAAAGGAGTTGTTGATGACGTTGGTTCCACCCATGATGAGCGTCGAGCCGTGGTTCTGTCCCAGGAGTTTCTGAGCCAGTTCCGCGCGCTGTTCCGACGACATAGATTTGATGCGATCGGCTAGCTCGTCAAATTCCATCATTGACGAAGCCTCGTATGGCATCCTTTGTAGATCTTGATGCATTAGGCAAAGATTTCATGACTTTAAACCGTTCTTAAACCAATACGGCTTCTTGGGGGTTCGATGCATCGGGGTTTTTACGGGACTTTGTACGATTTCCCTTTTCTCCCTTCAATTTATTAACTAGCGTGACGATGGTTTCGGCAATTTCTTCTTTATCCATTTCCGCAGTTTCGAGCAAATCCTTGGGGGGGATAGAAGCCATCGAGCTACTACCAACCATCAAACGGCTGAAATAAAGCTTAGCTCCCGGCGCTAGCGTCTCCATCGTTTCGAGCAGTTCCCAGAAGCGGTTAATGGGCGGACTGCATTTTCCAGTGCGAATTTCGCTGATGTGATTCTTGCTGCAACCAAAAGCTTCAGCCAATTGCGAGCCTTTGACACTGAAGCGATCCATTGTCTGCTTGAAGTAAACGTGCAGCATTGAGCAAAAAAGTAACTCTTAAAGGTGTAATATCTTTATTTATACACCTTTAAGGTGGATTTATGTTTCTTATCGATATTCACGATATTTCCACAATTATGACACAAGCCACAATTGAGCGGAAGTTCTACCCGTTACCAAACCACGAGTTGACCTCACTCGTCAATCTCATTTTCCACTACCAACAGACCGTCAGTTTTGAAATGGTGGGAGTGGAAGCATGAGCGCAAAAATCAATGGAAAATTCTACCCGCTGACCGGGCCGATCGCGGCTAAGCTCCGCCAAGCCAAACTTACGGCAGCCGAGTGGCGAATTTGGTCGTATCTAGTCGAACTCGATCCCCACGGCGATCGTTACCTCGATCTCGATACCCTAACCGTGATGACCGAGTGCGACTGCTCGAAGGCGACCTTTTACCGGGCGATCGGGAAATTCCAGAAGCTCGGAATCTTCGATTTCCAGGACAAGGGCTGGAGCTTTAAAAATCAATCGGGTGTCTCAAAACTGAAACGCCAGTCTCAAAATTGCAGCGCCAGTCTCAAAAATGAGACTGCTGTCTCAAAAATGAAACCGCCAGTCTCAAAAATGAGACTAGATTCTCAAAATTGCGAAAATCGAAGCCCAGAACCCCCACCAGACAAGGCTTCTGAGTCCTCTCAGACTAATAAGACTTATTCAGACTTTATACAGACTCTCTCAGAAGGCGAGAGAGAGAGATTTTTGAAATTTGCCCGGAGCAAAGCAGATCGACTGCCAGAGACACCGCAGCTAATTGAGAAATGGATCGTCGATAACCATCACTGGCTATATCTGGAATTTGAAAAGATTAACGGGCAAGAACCCAAGCACTCGGGTCCGGGTCAAAATTCCGCGCCGCCGATTGACGATGAAAAAAATGAATTGCACCCCGATATCGAAGCTGGACTCGCCGATGGTCGAATCGATCGCCTCGACCCGAAGTTTGACGGCTTGTTCGATGCCCAAAATAACTGGTGGAAGGTTGACGCATGGATCGAGAACGCCGCGACCCGTGGGGACGATGCTGATGCCCCAAACGATTGCGACAAGTATCGATCGCAAGTGCGCGAATGGCTCGCCCAATCCCTGGTCAATAACCTCGACGACAAAACCGAACCCGTATCCCTGACTCCCATTCCCCAACCCCAGGAGGTGTCGTGATGGCGCAATCCAAATCCAAAGACATCGGCATCCTGCCCCCGGCAATCTTCGACCTCAAGACGGTATCGACTCCGATTTCCTACCAATCCGAAGCGGGCATCGATACCCAAGGCTACGACCCCGCCTGGGACGACCCAGAGTTTTACAAGCCGAAATCCGAACCGGGTCCCGTGCTAGAGAAGCTGTCACCAAGTGCCAATGCAGACGAATCCCCCTTTCCGAATTCAGACGACGATCCGCGCTGGAAACCCGAAGAATTTGGCGAACTCAAATTCGTACCCGAAAGCGACGGTCAGCTTACCATCGCCACCCGAAAACCCTCCAACCCCGACGATTACCCCACAACTGAGGCATACGATCGCGCTTGGGTAACTTGGTCGGCTAACCGGGAAGCTGCACCAAAACCCGTCACCCCTGAAGTGGTGGAGGCTGACCCAACTGCCATCGATGGCGAATTGAGCTACGACGAGAAACGCGATCGGCTCCATCTCGAACGTAAGGTGGAACGGGCGTTTTACGAAGCGGGTCGGGCGTTGCGGGAGTTGCGGGACAGGCGATTGTATCGATCGACCCACAAGACCTTCGAGAATTACTGTCGCGATCGGTTTGGGTACTCTCGAAGGAAGATGGATTACCTGATTGCTGGAGTCGAAGTCGTTGACAACCTAGAAATGAGAACAAATTGTTCTCAAAATCTGGCGCTCGGTGAAATGAGAACAAATTGTTCTCAAAATCCGGCGATTAGTGAAATGAGAACAAATGGGACACAAATTCTGCCTACTCGTGAGAGCCAAGTTCGATCGCTCGTTCAACTCGAACCGGAACAACAACGAGAAGTCTGGCAGCAGGCCGTCACCGAGGCAGGTGGTAAAGTACCCAGTGGTCGCATCGTTAAGGACATCGTAGAGCGAATGCAGCAAGTCGAATCGCCACCCAAACAGCCAACTAGAGCGCATCACCTGACCCTACAACCATGGGGACTCGTCGAGGTGAGCTGTCCCAACAACGCCAAGATTCACGCCCGTCTCGGACGCATTGCAGCGGTCAGGGAGAAGACTGTCGAAGTATGGCTGCGGGATGTGGACACCATGACGATGAATAAGCATACCCTGAAGCACCATCAGGTTGAAGCCGTGCCGATGGAACGAGCGCCGGGATTGCGGGAGTTATGCGATCGGTTTGCTCGGTTGCGGGAGCAGGGGTTAGACCCGTTTGAGTTGGAGGTGCTGGCGCTGTTGGAGCGATCGGTTGTGTTGACTCCGGTGGAGATGGGGTATTTGGAGGGGATTGAGAAGTGGGTTTTATGAGGACGATATAGAAGGAGTCATCGTTGGGGTTTGAGTTCCGGCAAAAATTGACGAAGACACCCAGAGTGGGAAAGGGCTAAAACCCATACACGGAAACGGCTTTAGGGATGTTTGTCTTCGGGGCGTTGAGCGCGTTCCAATCATCGAAAGCTGCAAAATTATATCTTGCCCCTCATATCAGCTTCGCTATATTCACCCCTTAATGGAGTTGCACACCCTGTCATGGCACAATGGAGCTGAAAAATCTTTCTAAGAGCCTGAAATGTAATATAGTCAGGATCTTTTTCTTGTCGTGATCGCATCTCCTCTTAGAGGAGACCCATCGATGCTTGCTCATCTGTTTGCTCAGAGTGCTCAGGCTTACCCCAACCGGCCAGCCATCTGCGTTGAGTCTGAGATTCGAACCTATGCTGCGCTCTCTGCTGCGGCCGGGCAGATATGCACATGTCTCCGAACGTCAGCTGCTACTAGTCCGGGCGTCTGCATCCTGGCGACGAGCCGCACATTCACCGGGTTTGCGGGTGTTCTCGGTGCACTTGGTGCCGGCATGACATATGTACCGGTAGATCCCGCGTCGCCGGACGAGCGGGCCAGATCCATTGCCGCCGCAACGTTTCCTGCGGCAGTCATCGCGGATCGCGCCGGCTTCCCCATCGCCGAACGGATCGCGCGGAGCGCGATCCAGCCCTTGGTCATCGTTTTGCCGGAGCATGAGTCGTGCGAAGTCGATTGTCACGCCTTGAGTCCGCATAAAGTCTATGTCAAATCCGAACTGCGCCGGCTGCCGTCGGAATTTGAACCGGCGGATGAGAATCCAGCATCGCTTGCATACATTCTATTCACTAGCGGTACGACCGGTGAGCCAAAAGGCGTGCCGATCCGGCAGGAGAGTGTCACTCAATACGTCCGCTCCATGGCGTCGCTGTATCCTTTACGCCCTACCGACCGCTGTACGCAGTTGTTTGAACTCACTTTCGACCTCTCGGTGCATGACATGTTCGTGACATGGCATGCAGGAGCATGCCTGTTTGTACCGCACCGAGGTCGAGCGTTGTTTGCTGCGGATCTGGTCGCACGCCATGGGCTGACGGTGTGGTTTTCAGTCCCCTCGGTCGTGTCGGAGTTGGCACGCTCTAGAAACCTAGCTCCCAACGCTCTCCAAGGCCTGAGGCTCGCATTTTTCTGCGGCGAACGTCTTCCCATCCAGCTCGCGAGAGCGATGAAGACCGCAGCCCCGGATGCCCTTCTGGTCAACACTTACGGTCCCACGGAAGCGACTGTTGCTTTTACGCATTACGCATGGGACGGAGCGGATCTCCCGGAACTGTGCCAGGACCTACCTATCGGTCATCCACTGCCGGAACAGCAGGTGTTCTTGCTAGGTCCCGACCGTCAGCCCGTACCGCCCTGCACCATCGGCGAGATCTATCTCGCGGGATCTCAGGTCGCCGCTGGATACTGGAATAATCCGACGGAGACGGCCGCCCGATTTCACAACGTCAGCCTCGATTGCAAAGCCTCCCAGCGCGTATACGCTACCGGCGACTTGGCCATCGCGGTGTCGGACCTCGGTCTCGTCTTCTGCGGCCGAATCGACGAACAGGTCAAGCTTTATGGTGTACGGCTCGAGCTCGGTGGGATCGAAGCGGCGGTTAGACAAGCGGCCGGGAGCCAGCAAGCTGCTGCACTGGTTTGGCCCCCTGACTATCCGACCAAATTGGTTGCGTACGTCGAGAGGGGGGACACTACTGTCGTTGAGATTTTTGAGAATTGCCGCGATCTTTTACCGCACCACGAGCGGCCGCACGAGATCGTCGAGATCGATCGGTTGCCACTTACCCGCAATGGAAAGATAGATCGAAAGACTCTGGCGGCATTGTACCGGCAGCGAGCAGAGCTGGGGATCGACGAGCCTTCAGTCGAACGGCATCCGTTGCCTATAGCCGCCGATATCGAAGCTGCTGTACATGCCATTCTTTCGCGGCAGCGCTCGCCGAGTGCCTCGTCTGTACCAGATTTGAAACCGGACGAAGACCTTTTCGAGCACACGGACTCACTCGGGTTCGTGAGCATGATCCTTGAGATCGAAGAGCAATTCGCAATCACCATCGAGGATTGGAAGGCAGTCACCCGGCTGGACAAGCTGGTACGGAACGTCTTGGAAGCGAACGGCTGCTCCATCGGTAGCCCGGTCGAGGTTGACCGTAATGTCGCCGGGGGGTCGCGCGACGCGCCCAAACTTCAGCGCGGTCTTCGAAACGTCGTTTTGGACTACAGCTCGATTTCGAATATCGACGGCAAGGATGGTCTTCTGGCATATTGCGGTACTCCAGTCGATCAGTTAGTGAGCCATAAATACATTGATGTGGCCTTCCTGCTCTCGTACGGGCGCTATCCGACCGGCGACGAACGTGCTTTCGCACTTGCGCAGCTCCAACTCGGTCAGCAGTGCGAGGAGCAGATGGGCCAGCTGATGGACGGAATCGCCGCAGGCTGCCCGTCGCCTATAAAATTCATCCTGAGCGTGGTGCCGTTGTTCCGGTCGCGATCTATTCCTCAAGAGGTCTCACATTGGTCGACTGCCTTGCAGTTGCAGGGCTTTGTCTCGGCCGCGACCTGCCGCCTCGCGTCCTTAGCGCGAGGCGTGCGCGAAACCCGAGCTACAATCGAGCGATCCCTGCCGGAATGGGTACTCGAGGGTCTCTCCGGACGTTTGCCCTCGGTGGTGGAGAAGCAAGTCATCGAATCCCTGTTCGTCGTGTTGGCGGAATGCATCACCAATCCGGGGACATTTGCTGCCAGAATCGCGACTTCGACCGAGGCCGACTACGGATCGGCAATAGTCGCGGCTCTGGCCGTGTTTTCCGGTACCAAACATGGTGGTGCGACGGATGACGTGATGACCATGATTGCCGATATCGGTAACCCTGCGCATGCGGTCGATTGGGTACAGACGGCTCAACAGGAGAAGCGCCCAGTCCCTGGCTTCGGGCACCGTGTTTTTCAGGTGCCAGATCCCCGTGCGCAGCTTCTGGTCGACTGGACTAAGACGTTGATGAAAGCCGGAGCCGACACCACGCCGATGGAAATCATGGAAAAAGTTATCGACGCTATGGCTCCGAGGCGCCGGCACGGCACTCACGTGAATGTGGATGCCTATACCGGAGTGCTTCTCACGATGCTCGGGGTGCCTCGTGGATATGGCACGATCGTGTTCGCGCTGGCGCGAATGGCCGGCTGGGCAGCGCATGTGGAAGAGCAGAAGCTGAACAATATCATGATTAACCCGCTCATATCTTACCGCCCGAGGCAAGTCCAGGCAGATCTCACAAAGTGAGATGCGTGAGGCGAGCTAGTATCCGGCGTAGATCTAGGGTTCGTGTCACCAGACGCAGCTAAGAGCGATGTCACATTTGTCAACCCCATTTGGGGCCATTTTTGATGGAAATTACTTAGGGCTTGCTGAATAAGTCGGCTTTAGTCAAGCTAGGGGCTACATATTCCTCTTCTGTCACTCTCCGAAAAGCCTTGCGCTTTCTGAATCCTAGAGCTATTGTTGGGCGGGCGATCGCTCGCTTTTTTCCCAATCGAAATTAACGGGGGTGCTAAATTGGTCAAAATTCGCTCGCCAAACGCCGTATGGCTCAATCTATCGGGTCTTGGAAAATTAATAATCATACTAAAAACCGGAGAGTGACAAAAGAGGGATATAGTCATTCTGGATAAGATTGGGACAGTATAATCCCCAATAATCTCGAATTATTCGGTGTTTCAGACTCTGGACGTGTACCACTTTTATTCAGAACAACTATAGTTTGAATTTGCGTCGATTGGTCGGCTTTTTGTACAAAAATGAATAGCACAAAATAACGTAACCGATTGTTTTTATGATGATAGAGTTGTTGTTGTTGGAAAGTTGCCGAAGTCTATATTTCACAACGAAAATTTCGGTCACCGAGCCGTTGGCTCGCTTCTATGACGACCATTTACGGCTTTGAGAATGATGGAGCCACCGTTTCTGCTTTTTCTCGCAGATGTTCAAAATGCGCTGTCCGCAAAGCCGGCAATCGGGCTGCTCCACTGGCGCCGTGAGAATTGTATCGCGCAGATAAGAATGCCAGATTGCCGAGTCTCCACCGGACTCCCTGATGCCGATTATGCCGAGGCTGTTCGGCGCGGTGCCAAAACCTTCGTCATCGGTGTTACCAATGCGGGCGGCCAGCTCAAGACCGAATGGTATCCCTATATTCTTTCTGCCATCGATTGCGGGCTAGACATTGCCAATGGGATGCGCGACCGACTTCGCGATGTGACGGAGATCGTCGCTGCGGCAAACCGAACCGGAGTAGACCTCCTCGATTTACGTCATGCCGATATTCCAATTCCGATGGCATCCTGCCGGAGGCGGCAGGGTCGGCGATTGCTGACGGTCGGAACCGACTGTTCCTGCGGCAAGAAGTTCACTGCTCTTACGATCTCGCGCGACATGAAAGCACGAGGTCTGGATTGCACATTTAGAGCGACAGGCCAGACCGGCATCATGATTTCAGGGGCGGGTTTGGCGCTTGATACGATCGTTGGCGATTGTATAGCGGGCGGAGCGGAGCTGCTGTCGCCAGATAACAAGCATGATCATTGGGATGTGATTGAGGGTCAGGGTTCCATACTGCATCCCGCTCACGCCGGCGTTCCCCTAAGTCTGTTGCATGGTTCGCAGCCGGACGCTTTCGTTGTTTGTCACGAGCCGACACGGCGTCACATGCGGGGCATCACGCATCCAGTCCCTCCAGTCGCTGCGGTCCGTGATGCTACGGAAAGGATGGGACGATTGACCAACCCCAATATTCGCTGTGTCGGTATTTCATTGAACACAAGCGAGTTTCAGGGGGACATATTTCAACTGAAACAGCAACTGCACCGGGAACACGAAGTACCCGTTGTAGATCCGGTTATCGAGGGCACAGGCGACATTCTCAACTATATGTGTTCAATTGGGCTTCTTACAGGATGAGCAGAGGTCGGCCCGATCGCTCGAATACCATCCCTGAAACAATCCAAAATCCGCGCATCGAAAATGCGCACGTCCAAAATCTAAAACCCCAAATTCTGAACCGCCCTCCGCTTCGCCTCCTCCCCTCTGCGGTCGTACTTCGCCGTCGTCACCGGAGAGGCACGACCCAAATATTAACTCATTCGCCGTAAATCTCTTTGAGTGCGGCTTCCAATCCCGCATCCAAATCTTATAGCACTTCTTCGAGACTCTCGTAGCTATCCTTTCCTTCCCACCACATCCCACCGCAATCGCCCGCCCGCACGAAGGACGTTAGCGGACTCTCTTCGTCATAGCCGATTTCAATTCTGCCCCCGTGTTCGTAAACCCAGCGGTCTACGTGGGGGTACATCTTCTCAAGGGACATTTTCATTGGGGCGAAAGCACTTCGGCGCTTCGATATTATCACCCGATCGTCCCCCCAATGCGGTTTAATCATAAGCGAGTGCCACAGAAGAAACGCCAATGTCTCACTCGCTCGACCTCTCGACAAGCGAACTGCTCGAACTGTGGCTCCACGGCAAGTCCCCCAATACCGTGTCGAGCTACCGCCGTCACGTCGAAGGATTCTTCCAACACGCCGCCAAGCCCCTAACCGACATCACCCTCCTCGACATCCAAACTTGGCAGTTGAGCTTGTCGCGGAAATCTCCCGCCAGCCAGCAAACGGCACTGGCGGCACTCAAAAGTCTGCTGAGTTTCGGTCATCAGTTGGGGATATTGAAAGTTAACGTGGGAAAACTCGCCCGATCGCCTAAAGCCAAAGACCGCCTCAGCGAACGCATTCTCTCGGAAGCCGAAGTGCGATCGATTATCGACGGCGAAACTGGGCCTCGCAATCGCACGATTCTGCGGCTGCTTTACTCGGGAGGGTTGCGGGTATCGGAACTGTGCGCCCTCAAGTGGTGCGACTTCAAACCCCGTCATAGCGGCGGGCAAATTACCGTTTTCGGCAAGGGCGGTCATACCCGGACGGTACTGCTCAGCCCCAGCCTGTGGGAGAACCTGTGGGAGCTGCGCGGTGACTCGGGAGCCGACGACCCGGTATTTCGCTCGCGTCAAGTGGGATTGGGGGGCAGCTACCACCTCAGCCGCAAACAGGTCTACCGCATCGTCCGCACCGCCGCTCGTCGGGCCCGCATTGAGGGTAACGTATCGCCCCACTGGTTGCGCCATTCCCACGCCAGCCACAGTCTCGATCGCGGAGCGCCCATCCATCTGGTACGCCAAACCCTCGGACACAGCAGTATCACCATTACCGAAAAGTACCTTCACGCTCGGCCCGATGACTCGTCGGCGCTGTATCTGGACGATTGAGGAGGGCGCGGGATTCTTCACCCTTACTATGTAGAGAAGCGATCGCTTCATCTGGAGATTTGATATGGCAAAGCTCTTATTTCTTGACTGTGACGGTACGATTCGCCAGCCAGCAAGCGGGAAAAAGTTTATTGACAACCCTCAAGACCAATGCGCTATTCCCGGCGCGGACAAAGCCATTGCTAACTATCACCAGCAAGGCTATCTCTGCATCGGGGTCACCAATCAGGGCGGGGTGGCTAGCGGCTACAAGAGTTTGGAGGATACGATCGCCGAGCAAAGCCATACGCTGAAGCTCTTCCCAGAATTGGAAATCATTTATTTTTGCCCGGACTACGAAGGGCAAATTTGCTGGAAAGTTACCCGCGACGGCGAGCGCAAAATCTTCGATGCCGATGGAAACTTCCGCAAACCGGGGACAGGAATGCTACTACTGGCTGCGAGCGAGTTCGAGGGCATCCTTGCGGAATCCACAATGGCGGGCGATCGCCCTGAAGATGAAGCCGCAGCGATGGCGGCGGGGGTGACATTTCTCTGGGCAGATGTGTGGCGCAAGAGTACCTCGGTCTAGTTGTAGCTTGACGGAGTTCGCCAAAATCCAGACGAAGGGATTTGCGCGGTAGCGGGTTAGTCGATCGATGGGTCGGGGATGCGATCGCTTCACTCC
>NZ_JADEXN010000226.1 GCF_015207075.1 Zarconia navalis LEGE 11467 | reverse complement strand
GGATCGCGAATAAAGGTATCCGAGTCATCTTCCTCTTGAGGACTCGACATCAGTTTTGGGAAGGTCGGGACGCTTTTCCAGGGTTGAGAAATATCCGACTCTCCACCATTATCGATGTCTGTCGGGATAGAGGGGGCGGAAATCGACTGCGATCGCGGAAATTTGGAAGAGTCCGAAGGCAACGCGGGAGCTATTTTCTGTTTTTTGGGTTCTGGGTTGGTCTCTGGGTTGGTCTCTGGGTTTGGTTTTCGGGGCTGTCTCTTCAAAAGAGCTGAAGCAGGCATGGGCCGATCGAACATTTCCGATCGCTCTTCGAGCTGGCGGAGAATTTGGCGACCTCGTCGACCGCGAACGACCTTGGGTTGAAAGTCGCGAACTTCCACGGGCAAAAATTCCACCTTCATTTGAGAGCCTTTGAGCAGGACTTTCAAGACGGCAGTATCGTAACGACGTTCGGTGCTGCCTCCAAAGATGAAATTGCCCAAAGAGTAGGCGATCGCCCGATCTTTGTAAATTTGGGCCCCTTGCAACACTTTGGCATGGTGTCCCACAATTAAATCTGCCCCGTTATCGATGGTGAAATGGGCTAGATCGACCTGCCAGCGGTCGGGGGTTTCGGCAAGTTGCGCCCCCCAGTGGAAATTAACGATCGTCCAATCTACTCGATCTCGAATTGCCTCGATATCCCGCGCGATCCGATCTTTGAGGGCTTTATTCGTTCCCGCTTTATCTTTACCAGCCGAGTTAGAATCCCCGGCATAGTAACCCAAGTAAGCGATTTTTTGTCCTTTCACCTCTAAAATAGTCGGACGGCGGGCTTCGGTGGCATCCCGACCCGCTCCGACGCGGTAAATGCCCGCTCGATCGAGGGTTTCTAGGGTCTCGAGCAAACCCGCTTCACCGTATTCCATCACCCGATCGTTCGCCAGATTGACCAAATCGATACCACTGTTGGATAAAAAATCGACGGATTCGGGAGCACTTTTGTAGGTGGCAGTTTTCGCCGTTGTAGAAGCCTCTCGGGTGAAGATTTGCTCTAAATTAATAGCCGCCACATCCACTTGTGCGATTTCTTCCATCGCGGCAAAAGCCGACAAGTCGTTATCCTCACCCTCAGAAAGGGTCACGTCCCCAGCAAACATTAGAGAGACCGTCGGATCTCGGGGATCGAGAACTTGTGCGTGTTCCACCACCGAAACTCGCTCTAAGGCCGTGTCTACCATTCCGACTTCCTTTGCTAGAGGTGGTGAGATAGCTGATGGTGAAGTGGATGAGACTGATACCGTCGGGGGTTGGGGAAAAGGTATTGAGTTAGGCGATCGCGATGCAAATAGCTGTTGGGAACTCAACCAGACCCCGATGGCAAAGGCACTCGCTGCTGCCCCCGTCAACAGCAAGACGCGCAGGGTTTTGTAGTTAGCGCGAATTTGGGAACGGATCGACTCGATGGAGGATAAAAGAAGTTTGGCTGTCGCGCGAGAATGCTTTCGCTCTCGATTGGCCGGAGTGGAAATGCGTACTGACTGCTTCCAGAGAATTTCCGACTGACCTGCCGGACGCGCGGCAATGCGCACTCCTTCAATGGCATCGGAGTTGAGCTGCCAAATTTGGTGACAGATGAAACCCACGAGCTGTTTTTTTCGCGAGATCGAAGGTCTGGGGGTTGATGAAGCCTGTTGGGGAGGAAGTTCGACGAGAATCCGCAGGCAACCCTTACCGGCCGCACTGACTCGGGCGTAAATGCCTTGAGGAATGAGAAACTGGTTGAGCCAGTAGGCGATCTCTTGAAAATGCCCCGATCGAGCGAGTTCCATCGACGATGGTTGCCCTAGAATATCCATGTAAGCGGTCATTCTTTCTCCTCGTCAATACCAGCCACATTTAATCATATTTGGCAAGGCAAGGGAACTGCGATCGGCTCTCAAACGATTAATATCTCTTTTGCCTCCCATATGTTGATGTCTCAACCGGGATTTGAGTCGGTGGAGAGACACCTCGGATAGCTGACAAAATCGAAAATCGACAAAATTTATGTGAATCCGGGCATAACCCGCAGCACCACCCCACCTTGCAGACGATCCAATTCTTCAGTTCCTGGGACGGTCGCAGATGAGTCAACGTCAATTAAATATTAAGGTCGCTAGCGTCTCCATCAACAACGTTGCTCCCTAGCTCGAGAAATGAGTGTACTCAAAATCCCGTTTCGATCGAAATTTAGAATCGATCGTTTATGTTTACTCCTGACTTTGAAGTCGCTTACTACAGTTTCTTGAAAGATTAATTTTTCAAGATTTAGAAAAATTACTAGTCAGTTTCAAAGATATATTTACGGCTATATTTAAGCTTAAAAAATAAAGCTAAAATTCTCAAAAATGAAACACTGAAAAGACAGGCTTATAATCTTTTTTTCTGAAAATTTTGTTTAAATATAGGATCGAGTGAGTCACTTTTTGACGAAAAAAAGTTCGGTATTATTTTTTGGAGCGCTAGGCTTTATGTTTTATGAAAGTTAAAACAGCTTATCATATAATATTAATGTTGCTTTCATGAAAAAATAGGATGAGTAATTGGAGAGATCGATTTAATAAGATCGGAGGTCGATCTCGATTTGTGGTCTGTCGCGTGATGCTTCATTTAAGCGGCTCGAATATTGCTCCCTTGCTGGGAACGTTAAATCGGGTGGGAAGAGAGGCAATCGATTCTGATGGCGATTTAGATATTGTCGGAGAAGGATTAGTTGAGGTCTGTCAAAGCCTTTTGGAATACGAACCCAACTGGCGATCGGCTGCCAACGAAGGCGATGTTTTTACAAAAGAAGAAGAAGCGGGAGATTACATCACCGAACTATTTACCGACTCCGCACAGCGATACCTCAGCCGAGGAGATTTTGAGGAAGACTCGGACATTGACGAACCCCTATCCTTGAGTCCCACGGAAAATATCATTGTGATGATAACGATCGCTTGTGAGGGGGAAGTTCCCAGCTTAGAAACCAATCTCGCCGAACTGGAGGCAATGGAAGACGGGTTAAAAACCCTAATTGATTTGCACCACGGTGAAAAACTGCGAGCGATTCAAATTCACTTTTCCCCAGCACAGTTGGGTGATGAATTAACCCAAGAGCAAATTTTGATGAACTATTCCGAACTGATTCCTCTTTAAGGTATGGTTTGTGAAGAAACTAAAACTCGGGAAAATCAAAATTTTTTCCTCTGCTCTGACCCACTTTCCAATTTTTTGTAACGATATCCTTCATTTTAAGAATATGCTACGTCGATCGATCGCTCTTTTAATGTGTTTAACGATTTCTTGGACAGCACTGGGGTGGGATGCGATCGCGCCCAACTTCGATCGTCCCTCAAGCGGTGTCGTTTACGCCGCACCCGCTGCTGTCGATCGCGGTGAATATCCCCTCCAGCAAGCCGAGTACGATGACGGTAGCGGGGAGTACGCTCTGATGCTGTTGAATACGCCACGGGGAAAATCTCCTATCTTGCGGACGGAGGATTTGCAAATGGCACCGTTAACCGATGAGGAAGTTGCCGCTGGCAAAAAAAGCTACCTGAGTATTGATGGATCTGGGACGGTTTTGCATCTAGCGGAAGACTTCAAAATCGCATACGTCCATAACGTCACCGAAACCCAAACCAACCCGCAAACCGGTCAAACTCAAACCGTCGTCGTGCGTCGGGAATCCAATTTTTGGAGTCCATTTGCTGGAGCGATCGCGGGACAAATGGTGGCAAATTCGCTATTCGGGCCGCGATACTACATTCCCCCGGTGTATCAACCCGGTGGGGTGATGAGGGGATACGGCGGCTACGGCAACACCTATAATAGCGCCGTCAAAAGTTATCAAAAGCGTCATAACTCGAAGCCACCAGCGGTTAAAAATCGTCAGGCCCTGCGGACTACGGGTAACTTGAAATCCTCCTCTCGAAATCGGGCAACCACCCGCGCCAACCGCAGCAAAGCCACTCGCGCCACCGGATCGGGTTTCGGTTCGAGCAACCTGCGCCGGAGCGATCGAGTTCGTCCCCGCATGGGAAGGCGTTCTTCAGGGTTCGGCAGTGGAGGGCGATCGCGCTCGTTCAGTCGCGGTCGTCGTCGATAAGCTCCATCGATCGCACCGATAACCAAGTCTATAATTTTCGACCCGGTTTCTCCGCGAAGCCGGTTTTTTTTCTGTATCTATCTCCATCCCAACTCAAAGTCGAATTCCCGATCGATCTTTTTCTACCCGTTAATTTGACTTCGATACAATATAAATTACCCCTTTCCTCCATAAACCTGAAGCTTTCACAAACGTTTCTTATATTCCAGGTTGCGATTGACTAACCATTCCTGAAAAATCAAGACATCTACCATTTATTAATCATGCTGACATTCGATTTATTTGAAGGATATCGAACTAAAGGACTCAAAAAACTAGAGGAAGATGAAAGCTTGTTTGACGAGTTGTTCAGCCTCAGCGACGATCCCTTGTGCGAGTTTGGGACGATCGTCAACGGCGTTATCTTTAATTACCCAAAGACCAATACCTACTCGATCGTCTTTGCCTGGATGACGAGCGTCGGCTCTCTCTCTCAAGCGATCGCCGTTTCCGATCCCCATCCGAACTGGTTGCAATCTCTCCTGGGTGACTCGCAGAGCGTGAAGTTGGTATTCGCCAGTGAAATTGTCAAACGACAGAAAGACAAAGGAATTCGAGTGGTGAACAAAGCCCTCGATAAACTCACACCTCGACCCTTTTACATTTGGAGATCGGAAATTGCCGACTATCAGAAAGAACGCAATCGCGAAAGCGATCGCTTTCGCGGCATTGTCGCCTATGGGGCGAAACTGAAAGTGGGGAACCATCGCCAGGTTTGGTGTGTCTTCTGGTTAACCTCACCTCATACCCTGAATATTTTTGAATCGGAAGAGGACTGCTTGCGCATTCACGGTCATACCGATGAGAATACCGGTGAATTGAGAAACAAAATGGTGTATGGCTTTCCCAATCGCAACCAGACCCTAATTCCCACCTCTTCTTAAGAGAGCGGCCTTCAAGTTGGAATTCGAATTCGCGCTCGCCTCAGAAGCTTGGCAGCTAAACCCTTGAAAATTTCCTCGTTGCCCCGACTCGTTTCTGTTGAAGCAAGTGTCGATCGCTGAAAAAATAGAAAGATAAACGGATCGAGTCCAGGTGCCAAGCGTCCCTATCGTTCTTCGTTTGAAGCCTACCAACTGAAGTTGGTACGAGCGTTGCAAGGCCTTTGACTTCCCAGTGCAGCAATTCGGAATCCCAAAAGAGATGACACCATTGAAATTGAATTGGCAAACTGCGTGGCAAACAGCAATCGCTGGGGTTGGAGGATTACTGCTGTGGACTGCGGGATGGGTTGAGCCTGCATATGCGGGACGCGCGATTCTCAACCGATCCCCACAGCTTCTCGATCGTTACTTCGGCATCCCACTCGAAGTCGAGCCTTGCAACAATCCCTCGAAAAATCTCAGCGACGAACGAGAATGTATCGTGCGCGTTTACGAACCTTCAGACTTAGCGGCGGTATTTCCCGAACTGGAGCAAAATACCCTCAGCATCACATTTATTAACGATCGATCGATCCGAATTGACTTGGCTCGCGCGGGTGGTGACTTAACCTACACCCCGGCAAAAGCGAGTAAACTCTTCAACTATCTGTTTGGCTACCGAGCACCGGTTTGGTGGGTGTACTCCGACAATCGCAATCGCGACTTGCCAATTTGGAACTATCAAGCCTGCTTGGGGGATGGAATTGCCACCGCCTACAGCTCCTACTCCTCTCCTAGCGGTTCCGTGCCCGACTTGAGCGTCTTTTACAATCCCGATTGCGAGGCGACAGAATACACTTTTGGCGATATTCGATCGCACTGGGCAAAGCCCTTTATCGAAAACTTGGCAATCCAGGGAATCGTTGCCGGATTTCCCGACGGAACCTATCGCCCAGATGCTTCGGTGACTCGTGCCGAGTTTGCCGCTTTAGTCAGCAAAGCCCTCAGGGGGTCTTACGAACGATCGCCCGTGGAATTTGCAGATGTGCCTTGGGATTTTTGGGCTTACGATGCCATTGGGTTGGCATACGAACGGGGATTTTTGACGGGGTACCCCAGTGGAATTTTTGCTCCCAACCAGGCGATTCCCAAAGTGCAGGCGATCGTCTCGATTTCCGGCGGTTTGGGTTTGGCGTCCGATGCGCTCGGGGTGCTCTTGGCGTACGCTGATGGACGGGAGATTCCCGACTACGCAAAGTTTAACGTCGCTGGGGCCACTCAATGGGGCATCGTCGTTAACTATCCCAGACTCGATCGACTCGAACCCAATCGCCCCGCCACCCGTGGTGAAATTGCCGCATTTATCTATCAAGCTCGTTTCGGGAGCGATGGATTTATTGACTCGCCCTATATTGTCATTGCGCCCTCAAACCCGATCTCACCCGAGATTCAACTGAAAATGGTAGGATTTTTCTGAAATCGTTGTCCAATTCTTGAGGATTCTCTATGCGTGTCGCGATCGGTCTTGCTCTTTTAACGGGAACCCTAAGTCTTTCAGTATTTTCTGTATTTGCTCAACCCAGTCGTAACGTTAGTAACTTGCCCTCGTGCGTCAACGGAGATTGTAATTGCGACGATTTTGGCACCTGGCAAGAAGCGCAGCGAGTGTTAGATGCTTATCAAGGCGATCCTTTTAGGTTAGATACCGACCTTGATGGCATTGCTTGCGAAAACCTGACCGGTGCGCCACCCTATAACTCTACACCGCGTTCCACCTATCGCCCCCCATCGGGTAGTACGAACGCACCTGGTTCTAATCGAGGGGATACGAATTCGCCTAATCCTAATTCACCTAATTCTAATTCACCCAACTCGAATCCACCGAGAAATACACAACCGATTCGCGCGCTTTGGTAAGCGCATCTCCAGGAATACAACTCTCGTACAGAAGCAGAAGAATTTCTAGAAAGATAGATGCTCGATCGAATCCGATCGGGTTACTGGCAAGTCTTCCCAAGAAAGCCGATTCGGAACCACATACACAGAATCGCTTTTCGATCGCCGAAGATGCGCAGCGGCGGAAGTTTTGGCAAGATCGCATTCTCGCGCTTCATGAAGTATCCCAAAATAACTATTTCCCCTGTCCCATTCCTCAAACTCAGAACTGGTATACCTCAAAAGTGTGAAAACCGCTATTCTAGTCAGTGAATCGAGCGAACATCGTAGAATCGGGCGTGCATCAAAAAGCCCCAAAATTTTTAGGAGTTAAAATTCGGATGAAGATTCAATTGGCGAGTTCGGAGGCGGACATCGAACGATGTTATCCGATCGTGGCACGATGGCGAGAAATCGAGAAGCGATCCCAGTTCGTTCGACAAATCCAAGAACAGCAAAAGTTTGGATATTATTTTGTTTATTTAGAAGACGATCGTATTGAAGCGATCGCCGGCTTTCACATTATTCAAACCTTAGCTCGAGGTCGGGTTCTATACTTAGATGATTGGATTGGTGAGACTTCGGAATATACTTCAGGATACAGTCGTATTTTATTTGACTGGTTAATGGACTATGCTCGCGAGCATAGCTGTCAATCTTTACGTCTAAATAGTAGCGTTCGAAATATTCAAGCTCATCAATTTTATTTTAAGAATAAAATGAAAATTGAAGCATTTCAATTTTCTATTTCTGTATAGCCGAGAGTTGAGATAAAAATCCTAACTTCGATCGAGCCATTCAGCCAGGATTATCAAGATGAAGACCATCGAAAAAACATCGCTCTCCGAACAACTCAATCAAAAAAATGTCTCGTTACTATGGTGCTCGATGGCGTGCGGGTTGGCAAAGGATGTATCGTCGGTGCTGGGGCGGTGGTGACC
>NZ_JADEXN010000225.1 GCF_015207075.1 Zarconia navalis LEGE 11467 | reverse complement strand
CGATCGCACTCTACAAACGGCAACTTGTTCTAGTACTGAGATAACATCTGCCATCTTTGGATCGCAAAGCCAAATTTTAGCCACCGGAAATTGGGACGGCAACATTCAAATTTGGCACATCGAGACGGGAGAACTGCACCAGACTCTAAGTGATGGCGACCGAGGGGTCTTGTCAATGGCGATCGATCCCGAGAGTTGCGCGCTGATAAGCGGCAGCACCGATGGTCGTATTCGGGTATGGGAACGAGTCACACCCACCGAGTTCGCCTCCACCCCCACTCGCATATTTGCAGGTCATCAAAACATCGTTACCACCCTTGCCGTGACATCCGATCGCAAAATCTTAGTCAGTGGCAGTCGAGATCGAACCGTCAAACGGTGGAACTTAAAAACCGGCGAACTGTTGCAAATTCTTGCTAGTCATTCCCAACCGGTAACGGCCGCGGCGATCGACTCTCAGAGTCGCCGATGCGCCACCGCCAGCCTTGATGGAACCGTCAAAATTTGGCATCTGGGAACTGGGGAACTGTTACGAACGATCGTCAATGCTGGAGGTGCTGTTTATGCTGTGGCGATCTTGACTGACGGTTGTACCATCATCGGTGGCAGTTGGGATGGGACTGTGAAATTGTGGAATTTGAAAACCGGGAGTTTGCAGCAGACCCTCGGCGATCGCAGCCTTGCAATTTCTGCGATCGCTCTCCATCCAGACGGGACAATTCTTGCGGCAGGGAGTCGCGATGCCACGGTGAAACTCTGGAATTTGCCCGCCGGGCAAAATTCCCCTCGGGACTTGCCCGAACAGACCCTCATCGGTCATGCTAGAGGAGTAAATGCAGTTGCCTTCGATCGCAAAGGTCAAGTGTTGGTCAGTGCCTCTCAAGATGGCACGATAAAACTCTGGCGGTGCGAGGCGAACGTCGCTCCAGACGGTCAGTGCGGTCGAGCCTCAAACTGAGGCACGAGATACGATAAAATTTATGCCGACTATTGAGATCCTGGGAGTCAAACATACCTACGAATTAAGCCCTCCGACCTCATCCAAACCCACCCTCGTGTTCTTACACGGATGGCTGCTGAGTCGTCGCTACTGGCAACCATTAATCGAACGGTTGTCCCCTCACTATCAATGTCTTTGCTACGATCTGAGGGGATTTGGCGATTCTCAACCCGATCGAGATCGTCCTCCCCATTCCCATTGTCGCTATACTCCAGCGGCTTATGCATCAGATTTAGCCGTTTTGCTCGAGGGTTTGGACATTGACAGGGCTTGGCTGGTGGGTCATTCTTTGGGGGGCACGATCGCCTTGTGGGGCGCGCATCAACTCGATGGACGGTTTGAAGGAGTGGTTTGCGTCAATGCGGGGGGCGGCATCTATTTAAAGGAAGAATTCGAGAAGTTTCGCGCTGCGGGCACTCAAATTGTGAAGCTTCGTCCGCGCTGGCTGTGCCGTTTGCCGTTGCTCGAACTATTATTCGTTCGCGCCAGCGTCGCTCGTCCCATCGAGCGTCACTGGGCGCGGCAGCGTCTGGTGGATTTTGTCACCGCCCATCCCCAAGCCGCTTTGCGAGCGCTGCTCGATTCCACCACAGAAACGGAAGTCCACCAACTACCGCAAATCGTATCGCGTTTGCAACAGCCCGTCTACTTTGTTGCTGGCGCGAACGACTCGATTATGGACCCTAAATACGTCCGTCATTTGGCAAGCTTCCATCACTTATTTCAGCATGGAGGAGAGAATGTGATTGAAATTCCCGAATGCGGTCATCTGGCAATGGTGGAACAACCCGACATTCTTGCCGATCGCCTACGCGCTATTTTAAGGGATTGCTATGAATCGAGTAGAGTTGGGTAAATACCTCACCCTAGAGGACTTTTGTACCTGTACCCAAACTTATCAAAAATACGCCGATCGCATTTATCCGTTTCCAGAGAATGTGGAGGAAACCATCCCAGCTCTGGAGAAACTCAATCAATTTATTGTCGATCCGATTATCGATCGTTTTGGAATCGATCGGTTTAAGCTCACCTATGGATTTTGCTCGAAAACTCTAAAACGCTATTTGGAAAAGAAAGATCCGATTACGGGCATAAAAAACGGTCGAATTGCGCCTCGACTCGATCGACATATGGCTTTCGAGCGCAATACTAAAGGAAAATACTATTGTCAGAAACTTGGTGCTGCTTGTGACTTTTTAATTATCGACCTCAATTCTCGTCAAGTGGTGGACTGGATACTATCTCAAAAGTTGCCATTTGACTCTCTCTATTTTTACGGTAAAGAGCGACCCATTCATATTAGCTACGGCTTGCAAGGAAAGCGATCGGTTTGGACGTTTACCACTGGAGGTCAACCAACTCAAAAAGGAATTAAAGATTGGGTAGAACGAGCGAATTCTTATTGAGATTTTTGCTGCGACCATCGTTAAAACGATCGGAATCAACTCTTGACTTTTTGTGATGTTAGAGTGACGAAAAAATAGGAATTTTCTAAATATCGTCTAAAGAATTCAAAAGTTTAACATTCTAAATAAAATCTAAGTTTTATTGCGAAAATAGAGATCCAGCAAACCCGAGATTTAAGCTAGAAGTTATAATTCTCCTAAAAGCAATAAGATCTGGGTGTTAAAAATGTTAGATTCTGAATTAACAAACGAACTTCAATGGACTTCTGAAGCTCGAGCTAAACTCAGAAATATTCCTTTCTTCGCACGCGCTCGAGCTAGAACGCAAATTGAAGAATTAGCACGTCGCTCCCAATCGGAACAGGTGACGGTTGACATTGTCGAGGAAGCCAGACAGTCTTTCGGTCAGTAAAATAATTAAAGGGCGATCGCAGCGGGGGAAGGGCGATCGCCCTTGGGCGTGGAAATCTAATGGGTTCGAGAATCTAAAGCGTTTTAGTAGTAACCGTAGTCGGACTCGGGTTGCGGCATTGGTGTTTCAAAATTGGATCGATCGTATAGGAAGCGAGTCGCATCTTCCTCTAGGCGATGGATTAAGTGATATTCGAGCGCGTTGGCTTGCCGCAAAGCTGCCAAGTAGCCATCTAAGTACATTCTCAGGTCATCAGTTCGATAACCGCGATCCCAAAAATTGACAAAGATATCGGTTAGCTTTTGATAATGGCGGATGGTTTCGGTGTCTTGGAGCACAATCGGACAATGGAACTCAACAAAGTGCCAGGGGATTTATGTAAAATTGCGCACTTTTATCTATTGTAGCGGGAACTTTCGAGTCCGAGAGTGTCGAGTGACGCAAAATCAAGAACTTCGTTCTTGGGATCGACCGAATATCAAGTCTTTTGAGGGGGTATCAGGCTTTACAAAACAAACCGGGTCGGCTCTGTTAACCTTATAGCCACGGACGCAAAGGAAGGTAAAGTCTTGTGGGATCGGTATACATTCAAATCGTTGAGGGTAATCCTCAACTGAGATCGCTTTTAGGCTGGCACTTACAGCAAGCAAACTACGGAGTCGTTCAATCAGCGGATATTCGTCATGCCCGAGAAGTCTTTCATAACCGCCAGCCGATTCTGGTTGTTTTGGATTCCGATCTGCCCGATGGTGATGGGCTAGAATTTTGCCGCTGGCTCGGGCAACAGAAGCAATCCCTGGTGCTCATGCTCTCAGCCAGAAATGCCGAAGCAGAAATCGTGGCCGGACTCAAATCCGGAGCCGATGACTATATTACCAAACCCTTCGGAATGCAGGAATTTCTCGCGAGGGTAGAAGCATTACTGCGACGCTCTCGAACGATGACGCCTCCAGCTTCCTTAGAATACGGTCCGGTCAAAACCGATTTGGTACAGCGTCGGGTGCGCGTGAAAGAAGAACATATCGATCTTACGCCTCAAGAATTTAGCTTGCTCTACGTCCTCGCTCAAGCTGGGGGTTCTCCACTGAGTCGATCGGAACTGTTAAAACGAGCTTGGCCCGATGCCATCGATAATCCCCGCACTATCGATACTCACGTCCTTTCCCTGCGCAAAAAAATCGAAACCGATCCCCGACAACCCAGTTTAATTCAGACCGTTCGCAATGTCGGATATCGATTTCACTTAGATAGAACCAGTTCTGCTCAACTGTTGATGTCTTCCCCATCCACCGAGGCAGTTCCCCAACATCAACAACTTTCCCGAATTTGAGGGTGCTTCCGGAGTTTTTCTGGCGGCGAGGGGCTTTGTCAATCCCATTCTCGAGCAGCTTGAAGCTCCGCGCGTGCTAAGGCCTCCTGCAATGCGATCCAATTTACCTCCGAAGCCAAGCTATTTTGTTCCACTTTTCCATCCTGGAGATACAAGACTCGGGAGCTAAAGTCCCGTGCAACATCGAGTTGGTGATTGGTCATGACGATCGCCATCGAATCAGCTACACTCAGTTCCTTTAAGACTTCAAGTAAATAATTGCTGCGTCCTCGATCGAGAGCTGAAGTGGGTTCGTCAAGAAGTAATACTTGGGGTTGCATCACCAATGCCCGAGCGATCGCCACGAGCTGTCGCTGTCCTACTGAAAGCTGCATTTCATTGCGGCTCATCCACTCTGAGGAAATATGCAGTCGAGCGCACCACCGGTCTACCCGCTGTTGAATTTCTGGTGGCTTCAGACCCATCAGCGTGAGAGGGTAAGCCAGGGTTTGGGCAACCGTCATTCCCAGTAACTTCGATTCTTGGGGAACCAAAACGATCGAACGGCGCAACTGTTGGGGAAAAATTTGGCGAATGTCTCGCCCTACAAAGTCGATCGCGCCTTTTGTCGGTTCCTCGAGTCGGTTCATCAGCCGCAATAGCAGAGTTTTCCCAGCGCCCGAGGAACCGACGATCGCGAGGCGGTCGCCGGAGAAGATATCGATGGATATCCCTTCAAGTAGAGAACGCGAATCGATGGGCAAAACGAAACTCACCTCCTTTAGCCTGAGCTTGGGGGATGTTTGGTGATGGGCGGTGTCCTGTTTCTTTTCTGGGGTCATGATTTGAGACGCGAACGAGGCCAGAAGCGACCTAAACTCCCTTGAAGATGGTCGTTTCGGGAGTCTGTGGGGGCGATCGTAGGCGATCGTCCCTCAACAAGTAGGGTGCGAGAGAGCCAATGACGGAACTCACCTCACGCAGAAAATTGTAAAATTATGTCAAGCCGATGCCGATGAAGTAAAATTCCAAAACTTAAATGGTCTTTTGACCTTTTTTCCCTCTTTTCCCCATGACCCAATTCCGAGCGCACAGCGCGATAACTCCATGAACAATCCCGTTCTCTCCTCCATTTTGATTCCAACTGTTTTGTTAGGAATCGGTTTATTTTTCTTTATCCGCGCTTCAGCAAAAGATCGAACCGAGCAGACGATCCTCCGAAGCCCGCAAACAGAAGCCTCCCTTGCTGCCCAGTTGCAGGAGTATTTTACCCACAGAGCTTACCGACTCGCAAAAGTCGAACCCGAAACCGAACGAGCGATTTTTGAAGGCAACGTGCGCCCGAGTTGGTTTATGGCGATTTTCTTGACGCTGTTGGCGGCCGTTGGCTTGTCGTGTGCGATGCCCATTGTCTCGATCCTCGCCCCCCAGTTGGCTGGAGTCGCTGTCGGGTTGGTGGCGCTGTCTCCCTTGGCAGGAATTTTTTATTGGCGAAAAGCCGATCGTTTAGAACGAGTTTCCCTTAAAATCGAAGCCCTAGATGCTGGAAATGCCACTCCTCAAACTCAGGTCACCGTTCGAGGTCATCGAGACGAACTCGCCAACCTCAAGCAAGCACTCTCATTGCGACCGATCGAAGACTAAGTTCTATTAACGTTTCATGCCCGAAGCCTTGACTCGCAGTATCGCTCGATAGTACGCGATCGCACAGATAAAATCCCGTCTTCGTGCGGGTTTGACAGCCAAATTTCAACACGGTCTAGTTTTCCACCATGTCGTTGAGATAAATTTCTCAAAAAAAAAAATTCGCCCCACTTTTGCGAACAACATTCAAAGTGGGGCGACTCTCTCAGACCCAAAATTTAGAAGCGAGACAACTCTCGAAATTTCAATGGCTCCCAACAGCGATGGGAGGCGCGTCAGAAACTTCTTCGATCGCAATCCTCAAACTGGGAAAGAGAAAGTGATTTTCTTCCACGTATTGCGCTCCAAATAAGCCTTTTTCCGCCCAAAAATAGCGATCTGTCGTATGTTCGTTGCGCTTAACCAGCAATAAAGCTGGTGGAGCGATGCCCTCAGATTTGATATACTTTCGAGCAGCTGTGACTGGTTTATCTTCACCGCTTTCGATACTATATTGAGGCACCAGCTCTAGAATTCTACGTCCTTCTTGACGACGACGACTTTTGCGCTTACGTCTCCTTGCCAAAGTAACCTACCTCCTCTTTAATTTTATTGCCGACAGGTTGTAGTTATCGTTACAAAACACGCGGCAAATATATCAGATTGAAACCAAAATTTCAACATCTCTTAATCGATTGCTTGAAGGGGTTGACGCGACCAAAATGTATACTAGATCGGCGTTTTCAGTTTTTGAGTCCCGTGTTAGCTCCTATTAGCTATTTACAAAAATTAATAATGTTGGCAAATGGCTACATTTTAGCTTCATGTTCACTCCCACAAGCTCGGAATTTATGGCGTTGTGTCGCGAACAAGTCTGTTTTCTAACCAGAGGACTGGGCGCGGCATCAAGTGTGGTATATCTTTCCGATCGACCCTTCGATGGAGAGGCGGGAAAATTCGTGCCGGTTGCCATCGAACCTGAAACGGGTACCCATTGGTCCGAACATCGCGAAGCGATCGAACTACCGCAAGGAAAGCACCACAGCCTAGAAGCCGCGTTATTGCTACCGGCTTCTCTCGATCGAGCCTTGAGTACAGACGACTTCGATCGTCCAGATGAAGAGCGTCGAGTCTGGCTTGAAGGGTATCAAATCGTGCGACCTCTGACCCATGAAGAGGCAATTTTGGGGTTTCTGGTGACCCGTCGCCAAGATCGACCGTGGATCGACCGCGAACGGGAGCAAATTGAGGGTGTGGCGCGTACCCTCGCTCTGGCGTGCATTCTCGATCGACGAGCGCAATGGTGGAAAGATAGCTACGGGCAACAGCAACAGCTTCACGATCGTCAACGGGATCTATTTGATAATCTACTGCACCAGCTTCGCAATCCCCTCAGTGCGTTAAAAATTTTTGGGAAGTTACTGCTCAAGCGCCTCAAACCTGGAGATACCAGCCAAAATTTCGTCCAGAATATTCTTCGGGAAAGCGAGCACATCCAAGAATTGCTGCAACAGTTCGATCGGGTGATGGATGAATCCCCTGCAGGACGACTGCTACCGGGTGAGGTTCGCGAGATTGCCACCGTTGTCACCCCTGCAGAAGAACCCATCTCCTTACCAGCAGCAGGCGATCGAGTCGAATCGATTGCGCTCGCGTCGATTTTGGAACCGGCGATCGCCTCGGCACGGGCAATTGCAGACGATCGGCAGTTACAGTTGTACGATCGCGTTCCCCTGGATTTACCCCTCGTACGGGCTAATCCCCTCGCGTTGCGAGAAGTAGTAGATAATTTAATCGATAATGCCTTGAAATATACCCCTGCCGGTGGCTGTATCTGTATTGAAGCGGGTATGGAAGCAGGCACGGAAGATGCCCCATTTAGCACGAGAAGCCTCCTTCTTGCCATCAGCGATACGGGGCTGGGAATTCCCCCCGAAGACCTAGAACACCTGTTTGAGCGCCGATATCGAGGGGTCCAGGCTCAAGGGGATATTCCCGGCACCGGTTTGGGATTAGCGATCGTCCAAAATTCTCTGACGCAGATGGGGGGCAGCATCGAGGTTTTCAGCCCTCCTCGCCACCCCTGGCCCAATCCCAACTTTCCGGCTTCTCTCTCTCGGGGGACGACGTTTGTGGTTAGACTACCTGTGAGTCAAGCTT
>NZ_JADEXN010000224.1 GCF_015207075.1 Zarconia navalis LEGE 11467 | reverse complement strand
GTATAGTTGATTTAAAATTTAGAATCGAGCGAGCATCAGGGCTTTGAAAGCCGAATGAGTTACAAAACATTGCCTTTGCCATCGGGAATAGAGATGAGAAATACAAGCTCGCGAGATCGAGAGACCTTTGGAAGCTCGTCTTCGGATCGCGAAGTCGCACAATTAAATCTAGCCTAGCTAGAATGCATCGATTGATATTATTTTGAGAAATTGGAGGCAATTTTTCGATCCTCATCGGCTTCCTTTGACATTTCGATCCCAGCGAGTGACGAACAACATCGGCAACGATCGGGATCTTGGAGAAATATAGCGGTTCTCACATGAGTGAAGTAGAGTTCGGAATCTCAAGTTTTTCCAAAAGGGATGAACGAGGGGTCGCGCGTATCTTTTGCGTCAGAGTAATACAAGATTCAGCCTTGGAGAAATTCAGCTTGAAAAACTTAAGATAAAACTTGAGAGTACCCGCTCGATTTTAGGTAATTTTGAACGGCAGTTTTGGAGAGAAGTCACGAGTGAAAATTTTGCTGGTAGAGGATGATGAGAGTTTGGCAAATCTGGTGCGAGATGCTCTTATCGCTCAGCATTATTTAGTCGATCTAGCAACAGACGGTCAGGTTGGCTGGGAGTTAGCCGAATCTTTCACCTACGACTTGATTTTGTTAGATTTGATGCTTCCCAAACTCGATGGCATCAATTTTTGCAAACAACGCCGTCAAGAAGGCGATCGAACCCCTATTCTCTTGGTCACGGCTCAAAATACCAGCACCACCAAAGTCACCGGGCTAGATGCGGGTGCCGATGATTATGTCGTCAAACCTTTCGACCTCCAAGAACTCCTCGCTCGCATTCGCGCTCTGTTGCGTCGCACTCAAGACGCTCAAACCCCAACCATCGAGTGGGGTGCTTTTAGCCTCGACCCTCGAAGTTGCCTCGTGACGTACGACGATCGACCTCTGAAGCTTACCGCCAAAGAGTATGGATTGCTCGAGTTATTTCTGCGCAATCCCCAGCGCATTTTCAGCAAAAGTGCCCTGCTCGATCGACTCTGGTCTTTTGAAGAACCCCCCTCCGAAACCGCAGTGCGGACTCAGATGAAAGGCTTGCGACAAAAACTCAAGCAAGCAGGTGCTCGCACCGACGAAATCGAAACGATCTACGGTTTGGGCTATCGACTCAAAGCGAAAGAGGAAAAAAGCGCCGAAAATCGACAACCTGCAGCCCCTAAACCCGAGACGACAAATCCCTCGACATCCGAACTGAATCCATCTCCAACCAACCCACCGCCACCTGAGCGCACGAAATTAAATTCTATCTGGCAGCAGCACAAACCCAAGTACCTCGAGCGCATCGCCGTCATTCAAAAGGCGATCGATACTCTTCAAACTCATACCCTCAGTCCAACCCTACACGAAAATGCCCTGCGAGAAGCTCATACCCTCGCTGGTGGATTAGGGATATTTGGATTCAAGGAAGCATCGAATCTATCCCGCGAAATCGAACAAATTTGGCTAGAATTCTCCAACCCCAATACCGAACAAATTCAGCGGCTAGCAGAACTGACGATCGCTTTACAACAAGAACTCGAAGACGATCTCCGCGATGATTTTGAACCTCAACCCTCAAATCCGGCATCCGAAACCGTCTTCAATTGGGGTTCGTCTATCGTTAAAGGCTCTCGACTGCTCGTGGTTGAAGACGATGTCGCTTTAGCCCAAGCCGTTGCGGCTGAAGCGAGCGCCTGGGGAATGCAAGTGGAAATCGCCGAAAACCTCGATCGAGCGCGACGTTCGATTTGTGACCTCAAACCTGATGTCGTTTTGCTGGATTTGTGCTTTCCCGACTCGACCGAAAGCGGTTTCGCGC
The DNA here is from genome assembly GCF_015207075.1 of Zarconia navalis LEGE 11467. Classification (GTDB taxonomy): domain Bacteria; phylum Cyanobacteriota; class Cyanobacteriia; order Cyanobacteriales; family Geitlerinemataceae; genus Zarconia; species Zarconia navalis. The sequence goes on along the minus strand of NZ_JADEXN010000224.1, from coordinate 6,066 downwards.
TCCTTGACGAACTGCAAAACACCCAACACATCGTTCCCGTGGTCGTGTTTACAACTCGCGAAGGCTTTGCGGAGCGCGTCAAAGTCGCTCGGTTAGGCGGTCGGGGTTTTTTAGCCAAACCCATTGCCCCCTCCCGCGTCCTCGACGCGATCGCCCAAGTTCTCGATCGCTCTTATCTCCCAGTGGCAAAACTACTCGTTGTCGATGACGATCCCGAAACCCTCGATGGCTTGCGGACGATCCTCGAACCGTGGGGATTTAACCTCACCTTGCTCGACGGGTCTCAAGAATTTTGGGAAACTCTTAAAGACGTCCAACCCGACTTACTGTTGCTCGATCTCGATCTTCCAGAATTTAGCGGTATCGAGCTATGCCAAGTCGTGCGCAACGACCCGCGATGGCACGAGTTACCGATTTTGATGCTTTGCACCCGCACCGATCCAGATACCGTACAGCGCGTTTTTTCCGTCGGTGCTGATGACTGCGTATCCAAACCCATCATCGCTTCAGAACTGGTAGCTCGCGTTCTCAATCGCATCGAACGCTCTCAACTGCGGCGGCAATGGGCAACCGCAACCCACCGACAACTCCAAATCGATTCATTTCCCCCCTCCACTTCAGCATGAAGAGAATCTTTACACAACGCGCCGAATATTTTTGTCATTCCTTTACCTAGACCTCGCTCGGGGCGAAGACACTGAATATAAGGCTGAAAAGTTGAGACATAGGTAGTAGATATCCGACATAAATCTGGAGCAGCTCCCAACCCTAATGGTTTGCTCCAGATTTTTTTGTGTCAAAAAGCGTGCATTTAGATTTTGCGCTTCGACGGAAGCGTGCGGCAAGCAAGGGATATACCGTCCGCCGTGCCTTCCCCAAGGGAACACAGCTATCCCTAATTTTTAGACCGTTGCTGTCACGCGGCACGATCGGCTAAGCATCCCACAACACCACTCTCCAAGCCGCGCTTCGAGTCAGTTTTTTGATACCATCATTAATGGTTTGAATTCCCAAGCGCGATCGAACCCAAAATTTTCGTGACTTCCAGTCCGGGAAATGTCAAGATGACAATCTGACCAGAGCGAACTTCTATACACCATTGATATGGCAGAAACCTTATTATTCAATGCCCTGCGCGAAGCAACTGATGAAGAAATGTCTCGCGACCCCGCTGTATTTGTATTGGGAGAAGACGTCGGTCACTACGGTGGCTCCTACAAAGTCACCAAAGGTCTCTACGATAAATATGGCGAACTGAGAGTTCTAGATACGCCGATCGCCGAAAATAGCTTTACCGGAATGGCCGTGGGAGCGGCCATGACTGGGCTGCGACCGATTATTGAAGGGATGAATATGGGGTTTTTGCTGTTGGCATTCAACCAGATTGCCAATAATGCCGGGATGCTGCGCTATACCTCCGGCGGAAACTTCAAAATTCCCATGGTGATTCGCGGTCCCGGTGGTGTTGGACGACAGCTCGGTGCCGAACACTCCCAGCGTCTAGAAGCCTACTTTCACGCCGTTCCCGGTCTGAAAATCGTCGCCTGTTCCACTCCGTACAACGCCAAAGGCTTACTCAAAGCCGCCATCCGAGATGACAACCCCGTGCTGTTCTTCGAGCACGTCCTTCTCTACAATCTCAAAGAAAATCTTCCCAGCGAAGACTACGTCGTTCCCCTCGATAAAGCCGAAATCGTCCGTTCTGGAAAAGATGTCACGATCGTGACCTACTCGCGGATGCGACATCACGTCACCAAAGCCGTCGAAACCCTAGAAAAACAGGGATTCGATCCTGAAGTCATCGACTTAATTTCCCTCAAACCCTTCGATATGGAAACCATCGGGGAATCCATTCGCAAAACCCATCGGGTGATTATCGTTGAAGAGTGCATGAGAACCGGCGGGATTGCCGCAGAATTGATCGCCTCGATTAACGACAGCCTGTTCGACGAACTCGATGCCCCGGTTCTGCGCCTTTCGTCTCAAGATATTCCCACCCCCTACAACGGTAAGCTCGAAAACCTAACGATCGTCCAACCGGAACAGATTATCGAAGCGGTTGGTAAAATGATGACCTTACAAGTCTGACTTGAAGCAGTTTTCCATTGAATCGGTGCGACCCGCACCAACCCAGAAGATCGCGGACTTCTAAGTGTGAGATTGTCAAAAACCGTGAATTATCGATTCCGAAACTCACTCTAGGGTCGATAATTGATAGTTGAGCATTTCCCCTTTATTTATGCGAAGACAGCAATCTCTACTCGTTCTCATCATCGTCCTCCTCGTGGGTGCAGTAACCGTATTGACCCTAGTTCCCTTGCGCTTGGGGTTAGATCTTCAAGGGGGTGCCCAGTTGACCATTCAAGTAGAATCCACCGACGAGATCGAAGATTTAACCCCCGAGGAAGTCATCAGTGGCGTTCTCAGCGTGGTGAGAAATCGGGTTGATGCCCTCGGTGTTTCCGAACCGCTGGTACAAACTCTCTCCGACGACAAAATTCTCGTACAGCTACCGGGGGTCAGCGATCCCGAACAAGCCGAACGAGTTTTGGGTGGGACGGCACAGCTTGAATTTCGCGAACAGCAAGCTGGAACGGACGAACAATTGCAAGCAGAGTTACTGGCTCGCCGGGAATTACAGTTGGAGTTCGAGGTTTTAAAAGCGGGTGGGGACGACGCGGCTCTGGCTCAAAAGCAAGAATCTTTAGAAACCAGCAACGAGGCAATTGCCGCACTTTTCGCCCCACCTCTTCTGACGGGAAAAAATCTCAAATTTGCCGATGCGCGCAACTCCGCCGCCGGTTCGGATAATTGGAGCGTGTCTTTAGAATTCGATGGGGAAGGGGGAGAAAAGTTTGCCGAGTTGACCAAAAATCTGGCTGGAACCGGTCGCAGCCTGGGTATATTCCTCGATGGCAAACTGATTAGTTCTCCGGTGGTGAGTGTGGAATTTGCCGAAACGGGGATTACGGGCGGTCAAGCAGTGATTAACGGGCGATTTACTATCGATGAAGCCAACGACCTCGCCGTTCAATTGCGAGGGGGATCGCTGCCGGTTCCGGTAAAAATTGTCGAAAACCGCACGGTAGGCGCGACATTGGGGCAAGACAGCATTCGCCGCAGCGTTCTGGCAGCCGCTGGGGGATTGATTTTGGTGCTCGGCTTTATGGTTGCCTATTATCGACTGCCTGGGGCGATCGCCGACATTTCGCTCATCATCTACGCTTTGTTCACCCTGGCTGCCTACGCTATTCTGCAAGTGACCCTCACATTGCCCGGAATTGCTGGATTTATCCTCAGTATCGGCATGGCGGTGGACGCCAACGTCTTGATTTTCGAGCGAACTCGCGAAGAACTACGAGCGGGTAAGACTTTGTACCGTTCGGTGGAATCGGGTTTCTACCGCGCTTTTTCGAGCATTCTCGACAGTAACGTCACGACGCTGATTGCTTGTTTGGCTCTGTTTTGGCTGGGAGCGGGTTTAGTCAAAGGCTTTGCCCTGACTTTGGCGATCGGGGTGGGGGTGAGTATGTTTACGGCGATCGCCTGCTCGCGAACCCTCCTTTTCTTGGCTTTACAAGTCTCTCAGTTGAAAAAGCCAGAACTTTTCTGCCCCGACTTGCCGGGGTCTTCACAATCGTAATGCTCGATTTCGATCGCAAAATGCCAAAGCGACCGCGCGAATTTTTTATCTTGAATTTCATAAGAGGTGGTGTTATTGAAACTCAACATTATTAAACAAAGACCGCTCTGGTGGTCGATTTCCGGAATTTTAGCGGCAATTGGGGCGATCGCCATGGCGATCTCGTTAACCACCCTCGGCGCACCCGTCGCTCCGAGCTTGGATTTTGTTGGGGGAACCCGGCTGCAACTCGAACTCGACTGCTCGATTGCGGGTAATTGCGAAAGTCCCATCGAACTCGATACCGTTCGGGAGATTATGAGCGATCGCGGGCTAGATAATCGCGGAATTCAGGTGGTGGGGGCCGCCGGACGCGGTCTTTCCATTCGCACCCTCGATTTGGATGTAGACGATCGCACCCAACTACTAAGCGATCTCGAAGAACGCATCGGTCAGTTCGATCCCCAAAGTACGCAAATCGATACTGTTGGCCCCACTATCGGACGAGAATTACTCGCTTCGGGCTTGATGGCACTGATTTTCGCCTCAGCGGGTATCATTATCTATTTGAGCGTCCGCTTCCAGCTCGATTACGCCATTTGCGCGATTATTGCTCTATTCCACGATGTCTTTATCACCGTGGGGATGTTCTCCATTTTCGGACTCACCCTCGGCTGGGAAGTTGATAGCCTCTTTATCGTCGCTCTACTGACGATTATTGGCTTCTCCGTTAACGATACCGTGGTCATTTACGATCGAATTCGAGAAATCCTCAAACTCAGTACTCTTGATGAGGCGAACGACTCAAAACCCATTGGTATCAACGAAGTCGTCGACACCGCCGTCAATCAAACGTTAATGCGATCGATTAACACCACCGCCACGACTTTACTTCCATTGGTGGGCATTTTCATCTTTGGGGGCGAAACTCTCAAATACTTTGCCCTTGCCCTGATTATCGGCTTTATCCTCGGGGCTTATTCGAGTATCTTTATTGCCAGTTCCGCTTTAGCTTGGTGGCGGGAACGTCAGGAATCCCCGGTCTCGGCAACGGCAGATTCTCCCATCCCCGACGATCGCATCATAGAAGCACAACTCGATCGAGATGAATGAAAAAAGCGCGAGTGGATGTCCTTGATTCTGCCTCCCCAGAAATCGAGCGATTGCATCGATTGACGGTGTACGCTCGCTGGGCGATCGTTAGCGTGTTGTGGATGAGTCTGGGGCTTTGGAGCCTTTGGGCATTGCGCCGCGAAATTGCCCTGTGGCTCGAGCATTTTACTTGGGTTGCCGTGTGGTACGCTCTGCGCGCTCACCCGATCTCCGGATTCGGTCTATTTTTTTGTACCGGAATGACATTATCGGTACTCATCTGGCAAAGTCGGAATATTCTGTGGGGGTTACCGAAATCCGAACAACTTAGCCTCGCCCGCCAAGTTCGCCGAATTCGAGAAACAGGTCCGAGTCACCCCCTTTGGAAGTGGGTTGTTCGTCAATAAGTCTTCGTTACAGCTTGTCGCCGTTGTCTGGCATCGTTGACCCCGAACAGTCAGCCCTAGGACTGCACTCATCACCCACGGGCCCACCTCTATCTTCGTGAAAAATGCTATAAAGGCTGAAACACTTGATTTCCCATACCGATCGACTCGCTGCACCCAATATCGAGTCGATCGAGTCATTTAACCCAATTGCATCGACCCTCTTCGAGTGGTAGTAAGCCCGGTGAGGACATAAGCAAAAAGCATTTCGATGATTGGGAAGTCATTCTCAAACCAGCAATGCCCTAATGAAAGTGGCTGCGGCTATAACCACTGGAGTATGTCAAGATGATAATAGGGGTCAGTTTTGATTCGGGAAACGCACTCGCACAGGCAACTTAGCCGTTGTTGTCGCAGATCGAGAACGAGGCGATCGAGAAACAAAACATCCAAGCTTAAAGAAACTTGTATGGGCATACCCAGTGAAATTTCCTTTCGCCGCTTCTTGTTATTGCGGCTAGTCTTGCTGAGCTTACCCGTTTTACTCATTGGGGTGTTGAGTTATCGAAAAGCTCGCTCGGGTCTGTTGGAAACCGCTCGCCAAAACCTAACCGAAAGTGCCGTCAGAAAAGGCGCGAGCATTACCGCCTCGATCTCTGCGATTGGAGCTAATTTGCTCACCGCAAGCCAAGCATCCTCGATTCAATCGGGTTCCCTAGAAGAAATACGGATTTTTTTAGATCGGCTTGCAGCTCGTCTCCCTAGAAACGTTCGCTGCATCGAACTCAAAGACTTACAAACCGATCGTATCGAAGCGAGTACCTGTGATACTCCTTTACCACTGACCGTTCCAGACACTTTTTGGCCGGTGAAAGCTCGCCTAGAAGATCTTGATGAAGATCTCGTCTACGTCAAAACTGCCCTGTCCGATACCCAAGAACTCGAATCCGACAGTAAGCTCAGCTT
>NZ_JADEXN010000223.1 GCF_015207075.1 Zarconia navalis LEGE 11467 | reverse complement strand
AACCACCTTCCCGACGGAGCCCTAGACTTATTTGTGGGGGCAGCCGTCGATCCGCAACTGAAAAGCTTTTCTTCATTGCAACGTCGTTTCGAGCGGAAGGTGGAAGCGGGGGCGCAGTTTTTCCAAAGTCAGCTCATTTCTGATTTCGATCGCCTCGATAAGTTTATGACGGAAGTGGCGAATCAGGCGGGGAAGCCGGTTCTGGCGGGGATTTTTCTGCTTAAGTCGGCGAAAAATGCTCGATTTATTAATAAGTACGTTCCCGGCGTGCATATTCCCGACGAAACGATCGATCGGTTAGAACGGGCAGAAGAACCCTTGCGCGAAGGAATGGCGATCGCCGCCGAACAGGTGAAAATTGCCCGTCAACTGTGCCAGGGGGTACATATGATGGCGGTGCGGCGAGAGGATTTGATTCCTGAAATTTTGGAGATGGCGAGGGTTGAGGCGATCGATTGATGGGTGTGGAGAGATGCGATCGACATTGATTACGATCGGTATTTCTCACATCAGTCAACTTTAAAAAGAAAGTTTAAAAAATTGTAGGGGCGGCTTTAGCTGTAGGGGACTTGCGGCCGTTGACCCCTACTTTATCAAAGCTCGAAGAGGCAAATCCCAGTCAGGGCTTAAATTCTTTCTCGCAAAATCCCTGGCTAAATCGTTTTTTTCTAATAGTTCTCGTTGAGACATTAACGGAATGAGCCAATTCCAACCCAAGTGTCGATAAATCTGTTGCAACAACTCGTTAATGGGTCGATAACTATAAGTGCAAACTTCGTAGCACAAATCGTCGAGTTGCTTTGCACACCGATCGAACGCTTCATCCCGGTACAACGAAACGATCCGTTTGACTCGTTCTTCCATCTTGTCTCCAGCCAGTTCTCGAGCGACTCGATCGCTCATCTCGTATCCCTGATTCGATAAATCTGCTGCCAACTGACGCAGTTTCTTTAGATCGTCCCATTTTTGGGTATGGCGATCGCAAGAAAGGGCATTTGCAATACTTTGCACTGCTGCCTCCGGCTGTCCGTTCTGATGGTAGTAATAGGCTAATTTCGCGTGGAGAGCCAGACTCGATGAGTTGGTAGCAATGCCTCGCTCTAAATGCTCGATGATGTCAGCAGCGGTCTGTTTTCGCCTCGTGCGCAGAAAATTACGAGCCGATCCGCCAAAAGTATCGATAATATAGCGATCGACGGTATCTGTATTAAATACATCGGGATCGTGACCATGTTGCCCCAAGGTGTAAAAATTGCGACCCAAGATTTCACCGATCCAGTCGAGTTCTTCTGCCATCGATTCCGTTGGATCGTCGCCATCCTCAATCGCATAAGCTTCCATCTCCGTTAGCAGGTAGTGCAAATAGACGATCGGCGACGGCGCAACTTCGATGAGCTGTCCTTCTTCGGAAAGGGAAGCAACGGGCAATTTTTTTTGAGCCACAGCCGTTGGATGCAGGCAGAGGCCGATCGTCTCTGAACTTGAGGTCGCTCCAAATGGTACGAAAAAGTGGGGCATGGATAAGGTGAAGGGGATGTCGGCTTCAAACCAAGGATCTCCGAGAGATTTCCCGTGAAGTCGATCGATAAGAGCAAAGTCGTGGCTAACAAATGGCAAATCGATCTGTTCTGCTAATCCTTTCAGGGTGTTGCTGGGGTCAGTCATGATGCTGGGGTCATTTGCGATCGAGTCGTTATGGCTGGGTTAATATAGCCCGAAATTGGGTATTACCAGAAATTAGGGCGCCAAATTTTTTGAGGCAGATTTATCTGGCGGCTTCTATTATTGGTTTAACTGATGACACGCTTTAGATAGAAAGTACCCTTAGTAGGTACTTTTAAAACCCGATTGCTCTTGCTACAATAGCAGCAGAAATCTCAGTTACAAAATACGACAAGTTCAATACTGATGCGGAGAATCGAATCGGGCACGACTTGGAAACGCGATACGATCGTTTGTTTAAGTTACTAGATTTCTGCAATCGAAAAAAAAGTTTATTGTTTTATTGAAAATCTTATTATGTGGATTTGGGTGGCAATTGGAGTCGGAATTGCGATCGTATTTGTAATTCTTGCAAGTCTTTATAATACCTTAGTTGGTTTAAAAAATCGGGTTGAAAATGTATTAGCTAGTGTAGATGTATTGCTCAAAAAGCGCTACGACTTGATTCCCGAGCTTGTTTCAACAGTAAAAACTTATATGCAGTACGAGCAAAAAACCCTGACTAATATTGCAGCAATTAGGTCTCGCGCTGTTTCGAGTAACGTTACTCAAGAAGGTCGCGTAGAATTAGAAAACCGTTTGAGTGAGGAGCTGGGAAACCTGTTAGTTGCAGTGGAGGCTTATCCAGACTTAAAAGCTAACCAGAACTTTTTAGAACTCCAGAAATCTCTGAATGAAATCGAGGAGCAACTTTCAGCAGCACGGCGGTTTTACAACACGAGTGTAACCAACTATAACAATGCGATCGAAATGTTTCCGACTAATCTGGTCGCAGCTATTATGAACTATCATCGCAAAAAGCTGTTTGAAACTCCTGTAAGCGAACAACAGAAAGTCAACGTCGGTAACCTTTTTAACCAATAGTCACTTTTCACGACTTTAGCCCATGTAGTGTCGTATTTACATACGGGCAGATTGCCAATGGATAATTCGCTAAAAGCCGGCATTCGGGCATTGCATCAAAAACAGTTTCAAGAGGCAGTTTATTTACTCGAACGCTACTGTAAACTTGAGACAGATCGACTCTCGATTCGTTTTTTGCAAGCTCAAATGCATTTGGTAAGAGCTTACAAAGAAAATGGTCAAGAAAAACAAGCGATTGCTCTGTGTCGGCAGCTAATTCGTAGCGATCGGGCGAAAGTGCAAGCCTGGGCGCGTCGAGTATTACCCCATCTTACGTCAGCTTCGTCTGTTTTTCAAAAAACATCGACTCAAAAGGTAAAGTTTGTGCCTTCACTGGGTTTTAAGTCCCACCTCGATCGTCGAGAAAGATTTTCAGAGACTTCCAATCTAGACCCAAAAGACATTCAGCTCAAAAGTGTTACTCAATTTAAACAGTACTTTGAGAAGGATTTGTTTGTAAAGTTAAAAGGTCTAGAACAACAGAGGAAAAATCTTGTTTTGAAAATAGTTCGATCGGCATTAGTATTTGGATTAATTTTTTTTGCTCTAGCAATTGTAATTGTTTTATTATCGTTGAACTCAAAACATTTATTTTGGATATTCTGGATTATTTTAGTTGCTTGGCTTCTCTTTATATCACCGTCGATAGAATCTTACGACAAAGAATTCAAGGAAAGAATTATTACCAAAATTCTTGAGTTCATCGATCCAAATGGGAATCTCAGCTATTCCCACCATGCTTCAGATAAACCGACTCGACAGGCTTTTATCGAAAGTTACCTTTTTCGTAAGCCAAACAGCTTTTCTGAGAAAGACTGTGTAAAGGGAATATGGGGAGAAACCAAACTCTATTTTTCTGAAGTTATAGCAAAGCGCAAAGTTAGAAGAAAGAAAAAAGATAGATGGATTACAATTTTTAGAGGACTTTTTTTTCAAGCTAATTTTAATAAGTCATTCAAGGGTCGGACTATAGTAGTTCCAGGTGAAGAAAGGGGACGATCGTTCTCTAACAAGCAGTTAGTCGAACTCGAAGATCCAGAATTTGAAAGCCTGTTTACCGTTTATGGAACTGACCAGATTGAGGCGCGCTACATTCTCTCCACCAGTCTGATGCAGCGTATAGTCGATTTCCAGCACAAAGTCGAAAAAAATATTCATATTGCCTTTATAAATAACAGTGTTTACATTGCTATTCCTTACAGTCGAGATTTATTTGAACCCCAAATTTTTAGCAGTTTACTCAGTTTTCAGCCAGCTTTGGAACACTTTCAAACTCTACAAATGATGATTGGTATTGTTGAAGATTTGAATTTAAACCGACGAATTTGGAAATAGTTTGGAACGCATCGGCAAGACACCGCACATCGATACGTTCTATTACCCCAACGGCATCGCCGATTATTTGACCGGGGTGAATGCCAGTCAGACTCAGCGATCGGATATCTTTCACATCAAAACCCAGCGCGATCGCCTTCAAATCGAAGTGGCACTGCGTTGGTACGCCGCTTCCGAGGTAAAATATCGGCATATCCTGCACTCTTTCCCCTGTACCGCAATTTTCGGACAAGCATTTGGAGAAAGCTTTCATCCCGATCGCGATTTATACGATACGCTTCACATTACTAGCTTTGCCAACCAGGTTCGCACAATTCATGGAGGAACCCACGTTGAAGGGTTGAAAAGAGGAGTTATTCGCGCCGTTGAAGCTTTTCATCCTTTATCTGGCAGCAACTTAAACAAAAAATGGCAACAGGTGCGATCGGGCTTAATGGGAATTGTGGCGGTGATGCTCCCAGCACCAGAGTACAGCGGCCCGGTCAAGTACAAACTGGGAAATCGAGAAGTTGAAGACATTGTTGCAACCTCGATCGAAACCTCACTTTCTAACTATTTGAGCGATCGCCCCGAAGTCGTCGAAAACCTATTTTATTTTTGTTTGTAACGTTTATTCGTAAAACTTAAAAATAAGGTAGGTGCAACCCCCGTCTAAATTTTCCTTTAAAACCCCCTAGAATCGCCTTCAGCCTTTTTGTGTTAGAATTTAGGTTGTTTTTGGCATCGCTAGACTTACGCGGCGTGTCTAGCCCCATAGATGGAGAAAGTTGTTATGACCAGCAATTACGGCGCCGATCAGATTCAAGTTCTAGAGGGTCTAGAAGCAGTTCGCAAGCGTCCGGGGATGTATATTGGCTCGACGGGGCCGAGAGGACTGCACCATCTCGTCTACGAAGTCGTCGATAATTCCATCGACGAGGCGCTGGCTGGTTACTGCACCCACATCGAAGTCGATTTAAACGCCAATGGTTCCGTCGCTGTCACCGACAACGGTCGAGGGATTCCCACCGACGTTCACTCCAAAACCGGGAAATCCGCCCTCGAAACGGTGATGACCGTTCTCCACGCCGGGGGTAAATTTGGCGGTGGTGGCTACAAAGTCTCGGGGGGATTGCACGGGGTGGGGGTTTCCGTGGTCAATGCCCTCTCGGAATGGGTGGAAGTCACCGTTTGGCGAGAGAAAAAAGAGCATCTCCAGCGTTACGAACGGGGAAAGCCCGTCGCCGACTTGCAAGTGAAGTCGAGCAAAGAGAAAAGTCGGACGGGGACTTCGGTGCAGTTCATGCCCGATACCGATATCTTCACCACCGGAATCGAGTTCGACTACGATACGATCGCCAGCCGAATTCGGGAACTGGCGTACTTAAACGCTGGGGTCAAAATTACTTTGAGCGATCGCCGTTTGGCATTGCTCGGTACCGACGAACCCAAAGTCGAAACCTACTACTACGAAGGGGGAATTCGGGAATACGTCGAGTACATGAACCGGGACAAAGCTCCCCTCCACGAAGAGATTATCTATATCTCCGGCGAGCGGAATAACGTGCAAGTCGAAGCCGCCTTGCAATGGTGCGTGGATGCCTTTAGCGATAACTTGCTCGGGTTTGCCAATAATATCCGCACCATCGACGGAGGAACCCACCTCGAAGGGTTGAAAACGGTGCTGACGCGCACCATGAATTCGATCGCCCGCAAACGCAACAAACTCAAAGAGGGCGATTCCAACCTCGGCGGCGAAAACATTCGCGAAGGCTTAACGGGGGTAATTTCCGTTAAAGTCCCCGACCCGGAATTTGAAGGACAAACCAAAACCAAACTCGGCAATACCGAAGTTCGGGGAATTGTCGATTCCCTCGTCGGTGAAGTCCTCACAGAATATCTCGACTTTAATCCCAGCGTCGGCGATTTCATTCTCGAAAAAGCGATTCAGGCCTTTAACGCCGCAGAAGCCGCCCGACGAGCGCGGGAATTGGTGCGCCGCAAATCCGTCCTCGAATCCTCGACATTGCCCGGAAAACTGGCCGATTGCAGCTCTAAAGACCCCTCAGAATCGGAGATATTTCTGGTCGAAGGAGATTCCGCGGGGGGCTGTTTCATAAGAAATACTTATGTTTCTTTGACTGATGGTCGAGAAATACCTATCGAAAAGATTGTTGAGGAGCAATCCCAAGGAAAAGAACATTACTGCTACACGATGCGCCCAGACGGGAAAGTGGCGATCGAGCAGATTATTAACGCTCGGATGACCAAAGCCAATGCAGAGTTGGTGAAAGTTACCTTGGATAACGGGGAAAGTATTATTTGTACCCCCGATCACCCCTTCATGTTGCGGGATGGGACGTATAAAGCCGCCGAATTGCTGACCCCGGAAGATTCCCTGATGCCCCTGTATCGGAAGGTTTCCCAGAAGAACGAGAAAGGGCAAGGACTCGATGGTTACGAGATGGCGTGGAGTCCCCGAACCGATCGCTGGATTTACACTCACTTGCTCGCCGACTTCTACAACCTGGCAGGGGGAGTTTATCGCGCTGCCGACGGCAACCACCGCCATCACGTCGATTTCAACAAGCGCAACAATGACCCGAGCAACATTCAGCGATTGCCCGCTGACGAGCATTTGGCATTGCACCGCAAGAATTTAGAGAAAACCCTCCATCGTCCCGACGTTATCGAAAAAAGCCGCCGAATCCATCAAAGTCCGGAATTTCGGGCGATGATGAGCGAGCGGATGCAAGACCCCCGCACCCGCGAAATCCTCTCGGAACAGGCAAAAGTTCAGTGGGAGGATGAGAATTACAAAGCCTATATGGGGCAGAAGTGGCGGGAGTTTTACGAGAGCAACGAAGAATACCGCTCGTCAAATCGGGAGCAGTTAAACAAAGCTCAGTCAGAATATTGGAGCGATGAAACGAACCGTCAAGCTCAAGCCGAGCGGGTGCGGACGTATTTTGAAGAGAATCCCGAGGCACGCGAAGCGCATTCCGAGACAGCCAAAGCCCAATGGCAAGACGAGGAACTGGTCGAATGGCGGCGGGAGAAAACCAAGGAGCAGTGGACTCGGGAGTTTCGGGCGAAGCGTCGCGAGGCGCTCGATCGAACCTATTATCGCAAAACCATCGAAACCCTCCACGAGGTTCTGCGGCAACTGAGCTACTTTGATTTCGATATTTACGAAGACTATCGCCGCCGTCAGAAGGATAAGTCGATTCTGACTTATAAAACCTTCTGCGATCGCTACTTTGGTGGCGACGACTTGCGGGCGCGGCAAGCCGTTCGCAACTACAACCACCGAGTCGTATCCGTCGAACATCTCGATTACCGGGAAGACGTATTCGACATCGAAGTGCCCAACACCCATAACTTCGCCCTCAGTTGTGGTGTCTTCGTTCACAACAGCGCCAAACAAGGACGCGATCGCCGTTTCCAAGCGATTTTGCCCTTGCGCGGAAAAATCCTCAATATCGAGAAAACCGACGACAGCAAAATCTACAAAAATAACGAAATTCAGTCCCTAATTACTGCCCTGGGATTGGGCATCAAAGGGGAAGAGTTCGATGCATCTCAACTGCGCTATCACCGGATCGTGATTATGAGCGTGGCGGGAGACGAACCCACCCTTGTCAAGAAAGATTCGGGACAGACAGAGTTCGTCAACATCGGCGATTTCATCGACGATTGCGTGGAAGGACGGCGAGATCCCGATCGCTATCAGGTGATTTCCTTCGATCCCGATACCAAGGCTACTCGGTTCCGCCCCCTCAAAGCGGTGATTCGTCACCCCCACGAGGAAGCGATGTACGAAATCGTCACCCGGTACAATCGCACCATCAAAGTCACCTCCTCCCATAGCGTCTTCGTCTACGAGAACGATGGAGTGAAGCTCAAAAAAGGTAACGAAGTCCAGCCCAACGATATTCTCGTCGCCAGCCGCCACCTTCCCCGCCCTGCCAAAAGTCCCAAACGGATCGACTT